>NZ_JAMYKV010000063.1:0-29856 GCF_040317535.1 Mesorhizobium sp. M1409 | reverse complement strand
CCCCTCGGACTCGTGGCCCGGGGGGGGCGGATTGGTTAATACCACCCTGGGGTGTGTGAGACCCCCCGGTTTCGCAAAACAAACGCCCGGCCCGGGCGCGACCCGGCGCCGGCCTTTTGGGCGCGTTCGCCTAGCCGGGCTCATTGAGGCGTTTCAGGAATTCAGCCAGATCTCCTTCGCGGGGCGCCCGGGCTAGCAACAGGCACCTTGTCTTTGATGAGTTTCGCCGCGACAACCGCCGGCAGTGGCATGAAGCAATAGCCGTGAGCGACGGCTGCGTCGTGAAGATCTTGCAGCGTCTCGAACGCGTGATCGTGGGTGCCGAGCCAGAGCGCCGGGTCGTCGGTCACGTCGTGGGGGAACGCCTGCAGGAAATAGGTCCGAAGCGGCGGGTCGTAACCGATGACAGCGTCTGGATCCGAGCGGCCCTGTCTGGTGGCGGTGCCAGTGACGGTGATGGTGTAGCGGCTCATTGCAACCTCCTTTTGCCGGTGGCGAGCCGACCCTTGCGGGGCCGGCCACCGATGCCTCACTGGGGGTTGTTCCAGAGGATGACCTTCTTGTTCTCCTCGCCGCCCGGGGCGGGTGCAAGATTGCCGAAGATCACGCCGATCTCGGGGGCTTCCAGCTTGACCGAGAGGTACTCCTCGCCCGAACGCTGGGAGATGCGGTGCCAGCCGGCTCCGATCTCGAAGCCTGTGCGCTTGTTGACGATCCGGTAGTCGGGCGCGTCCTCGCGCGACTTGTTGGTGTTCGGGATGAGGGTGATCGGGGCGTTGACCCGGAGCGTGGCAAAGACGCCTTCCATCGAGCCGTCGGCCTTGGTGGTGAGGTTTGCGATCGTGGTGGCCATGGTAGTTCTCCTTCGGTTGCATCGGGACCATTCCCGATGGCGCCAAAGGAGAGGGCCGTCCTGCTGCGGTCATCTCGGCGAAAATTCTGGAAAATTCTGTTTGCCGAAAAATAGCGGGCAGGCCCTTCGCCTGCCCGCGGACAAAAACAGAAATCGAATTTTCCTGAATTTTCGCCGAGTGTACCCCCAACGGGGGTTGACCGCACAAAGCAGGCGGTCGTCTACAAAGGCGACATGAAACGGGAATGGCCCCGGATGCGGCAGATGGAAAAGAACTCAGGCCGCCATCGCTTGGCCGACGCAACGCTGCCGGATCGAAGGAACAGGCTTACCCCGCCAGCCTCTCGGGTCATGTCGTCGGCATCGCCAACACATCGAACAGCAGCATGGCGCGTGAACCGCCTTGCGCGTTCGGTATGGCGGCACAGCGGTTTCGAGATCGAAGCCGGCTGGCAGCGAACTTCACGCCCCACGGTGGCGATGCCTCGCAGCCAGGTTGAATGACCAAGCAAGCCAGGATGTACGACACGCTGCACCCGCTTCAGATGCGAGACGGGCAAGATGATTGTCCTGCACAACGCCCTGCGGCTCTGCGCGTGGGCCGGTCTCGAAAGGGGCCGGCTCCGGCCGTTCATAAAAGTGAGTAAGCGGCGCGGGGTCGGATCAAGCATATCGGATCGGACCGGCCGGGCTGTCGGCGGAACCGGGCGTACATCATCCTGGCAGCGCCAGACGCTCGTCCGCCGTCATGCGCGCTTCGGCTTGGCGGCGAATGTCCGGACCGGCATGGCGGAGCATGGCGCACCAGTCTTGCACATTGTAGGTCATCGCCATGCTGCCTCTGGCCAGATCGTAAATGACGCAGGGCTTGTTCGCGATGGCGAGCCGAAGCACGTTGACGGCCGTCCCGGGTGATGCGCCGTCCCAGACCATCATGCCAAAGTCGGCGCGCCGCGCCATCTCCCGGTCCTTGGCGGCGTGGACCCAGTATCCTTCGGCGCCCTCAGGAGCAGGAACATGGTAGGCAGCCCAGTCGCCAAGATTGTTGCGGGGTTCCTTGCCGGCATGGAAGACCCCGACATGCTCGTAGCCGTAGCCCGCGAGCAGGCCCTGCACCTCGGCACCGGCTCCGGGCGCGTCGCCAATCAGCACGCCGTCCTCGGCAGCAACGATTGCGCCGATGCGAGCGATAGCAGGTTCCGGCAGCTCGAATATCTCGCGTGATCCACCTATGAATATCATCGACATGGTGACTTTCCCTTCTCTCCGCGTCCCCCGCCCCGCGCCGGCCGCCCTCTCGCCCTGGCCCTGCGCGAGGGATCGTCACCCGAAGGCCGAGACGGCGAAGCCGGCTCGAGCGGCGGGAGGCCGCGACGAGAGCCCGGCCGCCCGCAGGCCGGCGCGCCCGGACCCTGCCGCTGCCGGAGGCGTTACGCGCGCGGAGCTACTGGCCTTTGTCGGCCAGCCAGAGACTCACGTCCTGGATCGAGCGCATGAGCACCGACGGATTGTCCCGCGCGGGAATGAAGCCCCAGCTCTGCCAGTAGCGCTCGGCCTCGGCGTTGATCGCCCGCACCACCACCGCGCGGCCGCCGACGATGCCGGCGCCGGCGACGCAGCGATGCAGCGCGTCCTTGACCAGGCCGCTGCCGATGCCTTGTCCGGTATAGCGGCGGTCGACGGCGAGTTGTCCGATCAGCAGGCAGGGGATCGGATCGGGCGGGCGTCCGGTGCGGATAGCGCGCGGTGCGCTGTTTGGCTGGATCACGCCCGGCGCGAGGCCGTAATAGCCGACGACTGTTCCCTCGTCGTGAACGACCAGGACGCGGGTAAAACCGCGGGCCTGGTTCCTTCGCGCGAAGCCGGCCTGCCAAGCGTCGAGCGCCGGCTTGCCGCAATCGAAGCTGTCGAGGCGGTGCGCGTCGTCGAGGAGTTCGATGCCTGAAAGCGCCACCTAGCGGTCCCAGGGCGGGGACCGGCGCAGCCGCACGGCCGCCTTCGGCGGCGACGCAGCGGCGGGGGCTGAGATCGCCTGCATGAAGGCGTCATAGGCTTCCGGGGAGACGCGGATGACGGCTTCGTTGAGGATGGCCGCCTGCGCCTTTTGGAGGGCTGCGCGCCGCATGAACTCCGTGCGCGATACGCCGAGCAGCTCCGCGCCGCGGTCGATGATGGTGAGATCATCGTCGCGAAACCGCATCGAGACGGATATCTTCCTATTTACGGTGGCGGCCATGGTTGCGTTCCTGTGCTGGAATGGACATACGTCGGTGAAATGCAGCATGACACCGGATTTGCGTGACGAAGCCATTCCTGTTCCTGGGACCGGCGTACAGGCATGCGGAAACGGCGGACTGATCCGATCCGAGGTATGCTCCCTGCCGCGAAAAGAGAACGTCAATCCAGACGGCTGACGCGGCGGCCCTCGCTGCGCGCTTCGATAAAGGCGCCTGCGATCTTCATCATGAATGCCTTGCTGAAACGACCGAGGGGCTTACCGTCGGATTCGATGTACCAGGAGCGTTCGGCAATATCGTAGTTGTATTCGTCAACCACGATCCAGCAGCGTTTGAGATCGGTCAGACCGGCGCGGCGGCACTCGATAGCGGAGACTTCCAAACCGACCCGATCGCTGGTCGGTGGCTGGGTGGTTATCGCCAGGAGCGCGAGATGGGTCAGGCCGTCTCTTGCGCCGCGCACAGCGATGACCACGCAGGTCGGCCGGCTCTTGCGGCCTTCCGTTTCGCCGCGCTCCTGTTGCCATGCCCAAAGATACGGGTAGGAGATCACCTGACCAGGCAGAAATCTACCGCTCATCATCGTATCCTTCCCCGCGCGCTAGTCGGTCGATCTCGGCGGCGAAGAGTTCCGTGTGTTCCTCTGGCATCTCGGAGACATGGTATGCGCGGCGGGGATCGCCGCCGATGCGCATCCGTTCGTAGTGCTCGTAGCTCATCAGCACGAACCGGGGTTTCCGGTGCTTGGTGAGAATAACGGGTTCGCGGCTGGCAACGTCGGTGACGTCGCCAACCTGCTTGTTGAGATCCCCGGTCGTGAACTGGCGCATGGCTGGCCTCCTTACCAATCTCCATATTATCTGGATTTTCTGGATTTGCAAGAAAACGGCGCTCACGCGCCGCCCTCCGCGAACCGCCACACGGGGATGCCGAGCCGACGCGCCTTGTCGGCAAGGTTGTCGGTAATGCCGGAGCCGGGAAAGACGATCAGGCCGTAGGGCACCACGGAGAGAAGCTGGTCGTTGCGGCGGAACGGAGCCGCCTTGGCGTGCCGGTTCCAGTCCGGCTTGAAGGCGATTTGGGTGACCTTGCGGTTCTCGGCCCAGCAAGCGGCGATGCGCTCGGCGCCGCGCGGGCTGCCGCCGTGGAGCAGAACCATGTCGGGATGCTTCTCGCGAGCCTTGTCGAGCGCGTCCCAGATCCGGTCGTGATCGTTGCAGTCGAGGCCGCCGGCGAAGGCGATCTTGGTCCCGGCTGGAACGAGCACCTCGGTTTCGGCGCGACGGCGGGCGACGAGGAAGTCTCTGGAGTCGATCACCGAAGCGGTCATCGCCTGGTGGCTGACCTTGGAGCCGGTGCGCGGCCGCCATGCCGATCCGGTTTGTGCCTCGTAGAGGTCGGCGGCCTCATCGCGCATGATTTCGAGCACGTTGCGGCGCTCTATATAAGTGATGCCCTCGGCAGTGAGCCGCTCCAGCTCGACGGACTTCACCTCCGAGCCGTCCTGCTCCTGCTGGCTCGAGCGCTGCGCCTCCTCGTTGCGGTCGAGGCTCCGGGCGACGCGCTCGGCGGCGCGGTGGAAGAGGTTTGCGAAGGACCAGAGCAGGTCGTCAAGATCGGGCTCGAGCCTGGTGTCGCCGAGCATACCGGCGAACGTCTCGACGATACCGGCGAGGCCAGCCCGGATCACTTCGTCGTCGGGAAGTGACCGGGGATCGGGTTCGTCCTGATGCGGGCGATGGCCGTACATCTGCAGTTCGAGGATGACGCGGTCGGTAGGCGAGGAGGCGTGGAAGGGCTCGTAGGCGTCGTCGAAAGGAAGCTCGTAGGTCATGGCGTGTCTCCGTCGGTTGTGGCCGCGCCCATCGCGGCCTGACAGCGCATCCCGGCCGCGCCCCGGGCGCGGCCGCACCGAAGGCCGGAGCGCGAGCGGCGGACGGCGCAGCCGTTGCGGCCGTGACCGGGGGATGGCAGGGGTCGCCTCTCAGGCAGGCCGCGGGCGCGGCCTCTCTGGTGGAGCGCCGCTATGTCTGCAGGCTATCCGGCGACACCGCCCCTGCCCGGCTACTCGCCCCGCCCGTTCATCCGGCCGACAGGAAGAGACGGGCATCCTCCGGGACGAGCTGATCATGTAGCCGTGCTGCGAGGTGGGCCGGGCCGAGATGACGCAGATCGTCGTTGAAATCGCCGAGCTGCGGCCGCAACACCAGGGCGAGGACCCCTGACTCGCCCGCGCGCTGGCTGAGACGCTCGATGCCGTGCCGGCCGGCGGCGTCGGCATCGGCCGCGATGTAGAGGCGACGGCAGCCAGGTGGGAAGTTCAGGCCGGCGAGGTGATTGGCCGAGGTAGCCGCGGCCACCGGCAGCGCCGGCATCACAGTCCGTAGCGAGGCCATCGTCTCGAGGCCCTCGCCCGCGGCCATGATCGGTACGGGCGCACCGGGTTGGTGACCTAGCCAGATTGGGTTGCCAAGGAGATCCCCCAGCGAGCGGCGTGGATCCGCGAGTAGCGCCTTGCCTTGACCCGAAGGATCAAGCCAGGTGCGTTGCAGGCCGGTGATCTGCCCATCGAGATTGGTCACGGCGGCAATCAGCGCAGGAAGTGTATGCATCTCGCCCGTAACGAGATTCCTGTAGTAGCAGTCGGGATGGAAGCGCACGGCACGCTCATGCGTCGAAAGCAGAATGCCGCGACCGGCAAGATAGCGTTCGGCCAGCGTGCCGGCGATCGGCTGGGACATGGCGAACAGGCGACGCGCGGCCTCAGGGGAGCCGCGTTTCGCGGCTGGCTGGCACTGCGCGCCAAAGGGCTGAGACTGGTGCTGGGGCGGTGGCAGCGGCATGGAGAGAAAGCGACGCGCTTCATCTGCGATGTCACGGAACTCGACGAGGCCGCAATTTTCACGGATGACATCGAGCAGATCGCCGAATTCAGACGTCGCCTCGTCGACCCACCTACCCGCCGGGCCCCTAGCGTTTGCCCTCAGCCGCACATGCATGGAACGGCCGCGCGTGTTGCGGATATCGCCGACAATCCAGTAGTTGCCGGAGCGATGGCCGTTGCAGAGATATTCGCGGCACACCGCCTCGGCGTGTTCGCCAAGGCGGCGCGCCAGCTCGGAGGCCGAGGCGGTCATGATCGCCTCCCCTCAAACCGCCGAGGTACGGTCGGTGACCTCAACCAGCGTATGGCGATCGAGGAGCGCGGCGAGGATGGCGGATCCTTGCGCGGCCGTTGGGATGAACAGCCGGAGCTTCCAGGAGATTATTTCGGCGATCAGCCCCAGCGCCTTCAGCCGCGGAACCATGGCGTCGGTGAAGCCGATCAATTCGACACGGTAGTCGTTCATGACGCGGCTGCGGCGCAGAATCAGCCTATCGGCAAGCTGCAGTCCGATCCGCCCCTCGACAAGCCCGGTCCAGGCCTCGTCCGGTGCGAGCTTGGGTACATCGTCGAGCCCCAGATTGCGGAACATGGTCGCGACCAGAGTCGGCGCGATGTGGCGGCCGATGATGCGTTCGCCGGCATCGGTCTGGATCCGGTAGACCTGACAATCATGATCTGGCAGCCGACGCCAGATGGGCAATAGCAAACCCGTCACGATGTGAAAGGTGCTGGTGGTAAACTCCGGGACGGCGGCGACTTCTGCCTGCCACAGGTCGCAGAACAATTTTCGGTCGGTCGGCTGCCAGTGGGTTTCGGCAAGCGCGTCGAGACCGAAGCGCACCTCGTTCGTTGGCCGCAGCAAGCGCACGCGATACTCGACGGTCCCGTCGTCGAGCATCACGCTCGCCGTCGGCAGCCGGATCGCCGCACGGCTCGACCGCGTGTTGACCAACAGGATCGCTTGCGCCTCGGCCCGGACGATGGCCAGCGCGTCGACGAGGCCGAGCGGTCGGGTACGGTCCTTGCGCGCGACGGTCAGCACATGCGACTGCGCGCCCGAGACCGGGTGCGCGTAGACGGCGCGGCGATCGGTGACGACGATGCTCTCCGCCGTGATCGTCTCCAGTCCCTTGTCATAGTTTCCGGCGGCGATCGCGCCCTCAACCTTCGCCGTCATCAGTTGCTCGAACACTTCGAACAGCAGGTTCTGGGTCTCGATGCGCAGCGCCAGCAGGCGGTTGAGCCAGGTCGTGATCGGCGGCAGTTCGTCACGCAACCCACCCTCGTCAGTCGTCAGCGACAGCCCAGTCACGGTCTCGAAGGTCGTCAGCGAGCAGCCCTCGATCTTGCCTTGGTGCAACAGAAGATAGAACTGGCGCAGGGCAGCACGGGCATAGGGGCTTTCCAGATTGTCCTCGGAGCGGAACAGCCCTGCCCCGCCGGTCTGGCGCTGGCCGCGCGTGATCGCGCCCAGCGTGTCGAGCCGCCGCGCGATCGTCGACAGGAAGCGTTTGCCGGCCTTCACATTGGCGGCCATGGGCCGGAACAAGGGCGGTTGCTTCTGATTGGTACGGTGCGTCCGGCCGAGTCCCTGGATGGCGTTGTCGGCGCGCCAGCCGGCTTCGAGCAGATAGTGTTTGCGCAGCCTCTGGTTCCTGACCCCGAGATCGGCGTGATAGGAGCGACCTGTCCCGCCGGCGTCGGAAAAGATCAGAACGCTCTTGTCGTCATCCATGAACGCCTGCGTCTCGGCGAGATTGGCCGAGCCAGGGCGGTTTTCCACGGCCAACCGATCAATGCCGTCGCGGCCGGTCTTCTTCACGATGCGGCGCGAGCGGCCGGTCACCTCGGCAACGGTGTCGGTGCCAAAATGATGGATGATCTGGTCAAGGGCGCTGCCGACCGGTGGCAACGACGCAAGCCGCTCGATCAACTCGTCGCGCCGGCGAACCGCCTCGCGGCACTGGACCGGGTTGCCATCTTCGTCGTGAATGGGCCGCGAATAGAGGTTGCCTTCCGCATCCGAATATTCCTCGAACAACTGGGTCGGGAAGGAGTGCATCAAATACCCGCCGACATGCTCGCGCGGCGTCACATCGACATGCAGGTCCGACCATTCCTCGGTCGGGATCTCGGCAAGGCGTCGTTCCATCAGCGCCTCGCCGGTCGAAACGATCTGAACGACTGCCGCATGCCCGTCGACACGGTCCTGCTCGATCGCGCCGATCAGGGTCGGCGTCATCATCGAGGTGATGAGATGACTGAAGAAACGCTGCTTGGTGCTCTCGAAGGCCGAGCGCGCCGCCGATTTGGCGTTGCGGTTCAGCGTGCCGGCCTCGCTGGTGATGTTGGTCGCCTCGAGTGCGGCGGTCAGGTTGTTGTGAATGACCTGGAATGCATCGGCATAGGCGTTGTAGATACGGATCTGCTCCTCGCTCAGCTCATGCTCGAGGAGGTCATATTCGACACCGTCATAAGAGAGCGAGCGCGCCGTATAGAGGCCGAGCGACTTGAGGTCGCGGGCGAGCACTTCCATCGCAGCCACTCCACCGTCCTCGATCGCGGCGACGAATTCGGCGCGGTTGGCGAATGGAAAATCCTCGCTGCCCCAGATGCCGAGGCGCTGCGCATAAGCGAGGTTCTCGACGGCGGTCGCACCGGTCGCCGAGACGTAGACGACGCGGGCGTCGGGCAGCGCGTGCTGCAGCCGCAAGCCCGCCTTGCCTTGTTGCGAGGGCGCGACGTCGCCACGCTCGCTTTTGCCGCCAGCGGCGTTGGCCCTGGCGTGAGCCTCGTCGAAGACGATGACGCCATCGAAAGATTTTTTGGGTCCCGACGGGTTCTCTCCAATCCCTGTCTGGCTTTCTTTAATCCTCGTCTGGCTTTCGATCCTTCCCGCCGAGTTTTCCCCGTTCCCCGTCGGGCCTTCGTCCCTCCTCGTCTCTTGTCCGACCCAGTCGAGGATCTGGGCGATCCGGGATTTCTTGCCCTCCCGTTCCTGCGAGCGGAGCGTTGCGTAGGTCGTGAACAGGATGCCTTCGGCAAGGCCGATCGGTGTGCCCTGCCGATAGCGTGAGAGCGGCTGGACGAGGAGTTTTTCCTGGCCGAGTGCTGCCCAATCGCGCTGGGCGTCTTCCAGCAATTTGTCGGACTTGGAAATCCAGATCGCACGGCGGCGGCCCTGCAGCCAGTTGTCGAGGATGATGCCGGCGACTTGCCGTCCCTTGCCGCAGCCGGTTCCGTCACCCAAAAACCATCCACGGCGGAAGCGCACAGCGTTCGCAGCACCTTCTGGCGCGGCCGAGACGACATCGCAGGTCCCGTCAACCGTCCAGGCGCCGGTGAGATGGCCGCAATGGGCTTCGCCAGCATAGATGACGCTTTCGAGCTGGGCGTCCGATAGCAGGCCCTCGTCGATGATCGCATCAGGAAGAAGCGGCCGATAGGAAGGCTTCGGCGGTGCGACGGCGGCCATTGCGGCCGACTGGACGAGTGGCGTCGGATGCGGCTTGGCGCGGGGAATGTCGATCGACTGGAGCGCGTAGGGCTCGTAGATCGTATCGGTGATGCGACCGCCCTCCTCCGGCATCCAGTCGCGCAGTTCATAGGCGAGGGGGACAGCCGGCGTGCTGTTTGCCATGACCTGGCGGGCGGGCTTTGCCCGCGCAGTCGGGCGGACCGATTGGATGGCCTTCGGAGCAGCCGTTGAGACACCGAGGAGGGCGGCTCTCGCTCCCGATCGGGCACCCATGTGCATGGCGGCATTGCGCACGATGCCACTGGACAATGCACCGATCGAGTCCGGAAAGCCGCCCGGTGTCCGGGGCGGCAGATCCGTGATCCAGGAGAGCAGCTTCTCGACATCCTTGGCCTTGCCGGGCGACCGGACGAAGTCGGTCGGGTCGGCGACCGGTACCTTGTCGATAATTGTCAGGCGGGTCTCGGCTGTCGTCCCATGGCGGGCGTAGACACGGCCGTCGATCGCTGCGGTGAAGATGACGGTGCCCTGCTGCTGCAGCCGCTCGAAGGCGGGCCGCCATTTGGGGTTTTCGGGAGACAACCCGGTGCCGGTCACGGCAACGAGGCGTCCGCCTGGACGCAGGCGTGCGAATGCGGAGGAGAGGTGCCGCCATGCCGCATCGGCGACGTGGCCGTCGACATGGGCGCCGACGGTGAAGGGCGGATTCATCAAGACGACGGACGGCTTGATCGCAGCATCGAGATGATCGTCGATATTCGCAGCGTCGTGCCGTGAGACGGGGAATCGGGGAAACAGCAGGCCGAGGAGATCGGCCCGCGTGCCGGCAAGCTCGTTGAGGGCGATCGAGGCGCGCGCCATCTCGGCATGGACGGCGAGCAGACCGGTGCCGGCCGAGGGTTCGAGCACGAGGTCGCAAGATGCGATCGCCGCAGCGTGCGCTGTGACGAAGGCCAGCGGCAAGGGCGTGGAGAGCTGCTGCATGGCTTGGCTCTCATCGGAGCGCCGTGTGTGGGTCGGAAGAATTTCGGCGATGCGTTTCATCATCGCCAGCGTTGCCTGCGGCGTGGTGGACCGGGACAGAACCGCAGGGCCGAACCGGCGCAGAAACAGCACCTGGGCGACTTCGAGCGCCTCATAGGCGTCCTTCCAGACCCAGAACCCTTGTGCATCGCTGCCGCCGAAGCTGTCCATCATGGCGGTGCGCAGTGCGGCGGTGGTGACAGCCTTGCCCTGTTCGACGAAAGGCAAAAGCCGCATTGCCGCCTGGTGGATCGCCTGGGCGATGGCGTCTTGTGCCGGCGCGGCGAGGGAAGCAGCCGTCCGGGCAACGGTGGATGTGGTCGAAACAATGTTCATGGCGATGTCCTTTGCGAGAGGGGAGTGGCGCCCGCGGCGGCACTCTCTCCGCGCCAGCCGGGCCGCACTTCTCCGGCTCCCCCTCTGCCTCTGGCGCCGGTCCACACGGGTTGCGCTCTGTGCAAAGTCGTGACTCAATGCGCGGACAGGGATGCGGCGGCGACCTGGAGCTGCGGAGGAGATGCGACGGTTCAGAATTGGTCGTGCGGTCTACGAGGAGGGAGCGCCTCAGGCGGCGCTGGCGAACGCCTATGCCCGCACCGAGCGTCCGCTATGCCTGTGCCGCGAGCCGGGCTGCCCGATGTACATCGCCCGCATCGGCGACCTTCATCTGATCAAGCGCATGCCGCTGAGCGGCGGCGGGCATGATCCATCCTGTGATTCCTATGAATCCCCTTACGAACTGTCCGGGCTGGGCGCGCTGATGGGCAACGCGATACAGCTCGATCCGCAAAGTGGCATGGCGGCGCTAAAGCTCGATTTCAGCCTGTCCAAGACGGGGAGCCGGGCAGCGTCCGTGCCTGTTGGCGAGAGCTCCGCGACTGTAACCGGAGACCCCAGGAGGATGTCGCTGCGTGGCCTCCTTCATTATCTCTGGCACGAGGCCGAATTGACGGTCTGGACATCCCGATGGGCCGGCAAGCGACATTGGTGGAATGTCCGCTGGCACCTTCTTGATGCTGCGGGGCAAATGACGGTGAGGGGCGGACCGCTCGCGGATATCCTGTTTGTGCCCGAGCCATTTCGCGCCGAGAACAGGCAAGCGATCGAACATCGCCGCAACGCGGTTCTCGGCATGGCGCTGCCGCCGAAATCCGGTCCCCGAAAGTTGCTCGTCCTGGTTGGCGAGGTGAAGGAGATCGTGCCCGCCCGCTCCGCTCAGAAAATCGTCATCAGGCACCTGCCCGGCTTCCCCTTCATGATCGACGATGCATTGCATCGGCGTTTGCAGACACGTTTCGAGAAGGAGTTGTCGCTGTGGGAAGCGGATTCGAGCTCACATCTCATATCGATCGCAACCTTCGGACTGAACCCGGCCGGCATCGCCACTGTCGAAGAAATCGCGTTGATGGTGGTGTCCGAGAACTGGATTCCTTATGAGACGGTCCCGGAGAAAAGGCTCGTCAATGGGCTTTCCCGTCTTCGCGAGAAGAGCGTGAAGGGATTGCGCTATGACCTGCAACCCGACCAGCCGATCGCCAACGCGTTGCTTCTGAACAGGGACGAGCCGATCGCGCTCTTTGTCGTTCCGGCAGGAGCAGACGAGAGCTTCGAAACGTCGCTCAACAAAATGATCGCCACGCGTCCGGAGATCGGCTCTTGGGTGTGGCGGGTCGGCGAAGGCGATATGCCGCCGCTGCCGCTCTGAGCTTCGGCGGAATTTCCGGCGATGCTTCAGTATGTCTTACGCAAGGCCCAGCTTCTTCTTGAGCTCGGCATTTTCCTTGCGCAGTCGGTCGGCAAGCAGATTCTTGAGGCGCTTGTTTTCTTCTTCGAGCGCGACAAGATCGCGGAGATCGCCGCTGTCTGCGGCTGGCGCTGCAACCTTCTTCCACTGATAATAGGTCTGCTCCGAAATACCGGCCTGACCTGTGGCGCTCTTGATGCTGGCGCCGCCACCAATCAACTTCTCGATCTGGCTGAGCAATTGGCCGCGTTCCTTCACGGAGTAGATCTTGCGCGCCTTGCGAACTGTCGCGGGAGGGTCAGTTGCTGCAGGCGCGGACTTGATGGCCGCCTTTCGCGCAGAAGCTTTTGGCTGGGCCTTGGCTGCTTTCGATGCCCTCTTCTTTACTTCAACTGTTTCTGCTTTCGCAGGCAATTCGATGGTGGTCTGCACTGATTCAATTCCCCGGGATTCGGCCATAAGGTGCTCCGCTGGCGGTTTATACCCATCCTCAACATCAATGGGTGCCACGTCAGAGTCAATAAGCTGTCGATCTGGCAATTCCATCTCCTTCTCAGACACTCTCGTCGTTTCAGCGACAATTCCGGACAGGTCGACGTCGCCCCAGATCGAGTGGCTCTGCTTGGAATTGCGCCGCTTCTGTTTGACCTCCACGACAAATGGACGGGTCTGATGCTTCATTGTCTCTTCCTTGGTGAGAACGACTTGGGTCAGTCGATGTGTCGTCGCATGGTGAAGCTACGGATCTATTGGTCCTCGCCCCACATTTCCCGGCGAGCCTTACCGGACAAGGCCATCGACGGGCAAGCGACGTTTGAACCAGTTCGTCTTCTAACAACCGTTTTGACCGCGCGTCCAAGCGACTTCGTTCGAGCAAGGCACCGAAATATTGATCGTTCGACTTATAAGCGGCGGCCCGCTGGCGTCGTCCGACATTTTGCGCAAGCCGATTGCAATTGCCGTTCTTTTGCGGGCAATTTCTCTTATGGCGGCGGATGAATTGGATGCGGTGGTTTTCCAGATGGCGGTCGAAAGCGTCCGCGCGCTACCGATCAGCTTCAGCGAAAAGGCGGAGAAAATAGCCGCCATAAGCCGCGGCGCCCTGCTTTTCGACGTCCGGATCGATGGTGATGCGGCGATCCAGCGGGTCGCAGCCATAAGATACCAAAGCGATCAAACGGGCGTTCTGGCTCTGGAGAAGCAAGGGCTCGTGACCCGTCATTGCCTGATAAACGGTGCTTTCTCAAGCTTCATCGGGCCATTGGAGGCCTGGACCAGCCAGCCACTGTCGACGCAGGCAAAGACGGATATCGCAGGCCATGCCAGCCTTTTCATCGGTGCCTTGCGAAATGCGGGTTATATGCGGCTTAGCTAACATTTGCTTAAAATGCATCTGTGGATATTTGCACCCCATTAGCCCCTGCATGGCACGAAAGCTGTGGGCGGCAATGACGGAGCGAGCGGTGACCAGCGACTTATCAGCTGCCCGTATCCATCTAGAGCGTGCCTGTTACTATCTCCAGGGCACTGTCCACACGAGGGTAGAGGCAAGGCAGGCTCTGGATCTGTTGATCGAGGCCGTCGCGGTGGCCGAATGCTCGCACCCGGTTGCGGAAGCCGTGCCGTTCCGAAAGGGTTTTGCTACTGCGCCGCGAGCCGCTGACTAACCACCTTTGATGCGGTCGACATTATTAGTGGTAATGCCGATTTCGTCGATTGCAGCTGCCTAGCCTGCTGATCGAACCGGGCGCAGAATTCAGCCTTCCCCGTCTCGCGCGACCGTCGTGCGGCGTCGGGCAGCCTTTCGGGTCGGAACATTTGCAAGCCGTTCGGCCGCTGCCTCGACCGAAGCAAGCGAGGTCGGCGACTGTCGGCGCACCGGGTGGCGTTCGCCGGTGGCGATGCCGATCCGGAGCGCCCATTTCGGCCGAGTAAGCGGAGTGCGCCTCGCGCGGAGGTTTCGCTGCCGACAAGGGGGCTTACGAACGGTCCGCATCATCACCTCCCCTGCGTGAGTTTCGGAGCGGTAGCGAGACCGATAAGAGTTCATCGATCTCCTTATCGGAGAGGTTCTCAAGAAGCTTGAGGACAGTGCCTTGCGCACCGGCGTTGACGAGAATGGTGGGCTTGCCTCGGTGTTCGGCCGGCCAGGCATCGGGATCCACATTGCCGGCAATGCCCTTGAGGTCGGGATGCGTAGCGTTCCAGATCGCTTCGAGCTTCTCCTCACGTGTCATGCTGTCGGCGGCCCCTGTTTCATGAGCGATGATGGCTGCGCGCATGGCGTCCGGGCTGCGCTTGTCGGAAAGATCGCAGAAGCCATGGAACCAGCGTTCACGAGTACGGATCCTGACCGCAAAAAAGACGCTGGTGACGTACCCGGCCTTGTATTCGGACATTCCAAACATGCCGGTGCGCATGAAAAGCGGCGGCAAGAGGCCGAGCATGAAATGGTATGTCGAGGCTGTTATCTCGAACCATTCGCCGGCATAGGGAGTGCCCGACAAAGGATCGATGCCGGGCGTATGGCGATGCCTGTCGAACAGCTGAAACATCTGTTCGCGGCTGGCGATCCCCTCGCGGACTTTGCGGAAAGCTGGATGGTCGGTCATGGCTTTGCTTCCAGAATGGCCGAGCCGACCGCTCGCGCGACAAGACGCGGGCAGTGGACGATCGGCGGATTGAAGGGAAGTCCGGCGCCCCGTGGAGCCGGAGGTGAGGCTGCATGGTCAGGCTACGGCGCGGAGCCGAGCTGGATGAGTCGATCTAAAGACGGTGGTCGGTGGCGACGGGGCCAACCGCTGCGTATTGCCGGCCCCGCTCAATCGCCGGTGTCAATCGAGTTGGTGCTCGCGCACTAGGACGCCGCGAGCAAGATGTCACCAGTCATAGGCGGGCAGACCGTCCACCTGGTCGGCGTCGCAATCGAACAGGATGTATTCGCAACCTTGCCTGCGCGCCCAGGTCATGACGTCGAAGAGATCGGCGGGAATGGCGTTCTCGCCGGGGCCGGAGTTCTCGTCGTGTGCGTAAACGAACCATCCGTATTCGGCATAGGGCCCGCCGGCGCATGGCCAGTCCTTCGCCGGGGTATGGTCAAGCCGTTTCGCGGTGGCTTCCGAAACATGCGCCGTGGAGACAACGACGAACTTGTGGATCTCGAGGTCCTTCATCGACCGGGCCCTCCGATTTGACATGGCGACAAGCGCCGCCGAGCGACTTTGCGCCGGCGATACCACCGGGTCATTGGTTGCGAGGGGAAAGGCCAGGCGGCGCGGAACCCGGATGCGCTCGAATTCTCAGGACCGACGCCTGTGATCGCGTGCACCGTCGCGGCGAGTGCAGGAATGTCATCAAGCATGGTGAGCGCGACAAAATGGTTGGAGCCGCCGGTGTAGTCCTCCCGGCTCTTGCACGTCCGGATCATGATACCGTGGCCGGAGGAAAGCCCGAACTGGCCGATCTGGATGTAGGCGCGATCGTGGTGCAGGGTGACTTCGCCTGATACAGCCACTCCGGCCTTGTTGGAGCGGATGTCAAAGCTGCCAGGCGAAAGACCAAGCTCGGTGGCGAGCCTCCTCAATCTTGCACGTGCCGTCGTGTGAAAGCGTCTTTTTTGCTGCTCATCATAGGAACAGCTCTTTTCCCACTGGAACATAGAGATCTCCATGAAACGAGGCATACCCGGCATGCGGGTGTCCGCGTCGAAACAAGATGAAAGGCCCGGCTTGAGTGCCGGGCCTTGAGCGGAATGATGGTGTGACTTATTCGGCGGCGTGGAGCTGATCGTTCTCGTCGCCGTCTTTGGCCACTGGCTCACCGGTTGATGGCCGGGCGTCAGTTTCAAGGAACGCCGGCAGATCACTCACGGTCTCGTCCGGATGGCCGGCGAGCGTGCCACCGTCCGCCGATTGATCGACGGGCTCGGAAGTGCCGTCGCCGGAAAGACGCAGCGGTTCGGGCAGCCAGTTCGACCCCTCAAGAAGACGGGCCGCTTCACGGGCCATGATGTCCTTCTTCATGTGGTCGATCAGCTGTGCGGAGTCTGCGCCACGAGCTTCACGGACAGCCTGTAGAATCCGCGCCTTGGTGAGCCGCCCGAGGAACTCGACCGTAGGCGTCCAGCCGGCGTCGACCATGTCGAACTGAAGCGAGCGACCGAGCACATCTGCATGCTCGAGCGCCTTCCCTCGCCTATTCCAGGGTTCGACCACCGCATTGAGGGTCAGCGAGACGCAGTGCGCGAACAGCGCCTTACGGCTTGCTTCGTCGAGGCCGAGAAGGAAGTCCCACAGGCCTTCCGCCTCATCGGGCAGATCGCGGTCCCAGGCTTCGTGCCGCTCGGCGATCTCTTTGGCCCAGGATGTCTCGGCAAGACCGTCGACCTGGCTGAAGCTGCCGCTCTTCAGGCTGATCTCCAGGCACGTGTCCGGCGCGAAGCGATAGAAGACCTGCAGGACGAAGGCATGGAGTGCGGCGACGATGGCCATGTCGACGTCACCGGCGAGCGCGTTGCGCAATGCCAGCGTCCGCTGCGCGGTCAGGTCGAAGACGAGCCGATCGGGCAGCGGCTTGATGCCATCGTCCTCGCCGTCGTCGCCAGAGCCGTCACCCACCGGCTTGCCGTTGACGACAACACCTTCGCCATCGTCGTCGTCATTGGATCCGGTTCCGCCGTCGGCGCCCCCTTCTTCGCCTTCATCGACATCGCCGGTTTCGGCCCGCGGCTCGTCCTCGGACCGCACAAAACCGGCGTCGACCTGGAGCTTGCCGTTCGCGGCAAGCGTAACGAACACACCGGCAATGGCCTTCTGGGCGGAATCGTAGCTTTGAGGGCGATCATCGATCGCATCGAGCTCGGCGCCCAGCTGGTCGAGCTTCGCCTCGATTGTCTCGTCGGCGTCCTCGGCCCGGGCATAGTCCGCATCCAGCTTGTCGTATTCGGCCTTCAGCGCGTCGTAGCGTTCGATCTCCTCGGCGCTCAGTTCCTGCGCTTCGGCGTAGATGCGCCGCATGCCGGAGGTGTGGCCATAGGGAAAGCTGATCGCCGCCTCGACCCATTTCCAGCCTCCGGCGCGGATCGCCTCGGCATCCACCTTGAGCTTGTCGAAGACGAGCTGCTCGAGGAGCGCCGCATCCTGGAACCAACCGCCGGCATCCTGCTCGAACAGGTCGCGAAGGATGACGCCGCCGGCCGCCTCATAGCCCTCGGCGCCGACATAGACGGCACGGCGATCATCGGCCCGGACCGTAGTCTCAGTCAGCAGGCGCCTGATGTAGTATGGTTCCTGCATGTGCGAGCTGGAAATCCGCTCCCAGACCTGCTCCTGGCGCGCGTGATCGTCCGAGATCGAAAACGCCATGATCTGTTCGAGCCGGATTTCGTCCTTCTCGTAAAGATCGAGAAGTTTCGGTGACACCGAGGCCAGCCGCAGGCGTTGCCTCACCGTCGCCGGCGACACGAAGAAGCGGGCGCCGATCTCCTCCGGATCGAGGCCCTGATCGCTGAGCGTCTTGAAGGCCCGAAACTGGTCGAGCGGGTGCAGGTCGGCGCGCCGCAGGTTTTCGGCAAGAGAGTCCTCTTCGGCCGAGGTCTCTTGCCCGCGGTTGACGATGCAGGGGATTGGCTCGTTCTTCGCCAGGCGCTTTTGCTTGATGAGGATGCCGAGCGCGAGATAACGCCGGCCGCCGGCGGGCACCTCGAACGTGCCCGTCTCCTCGCCCTCGCCGCCGAGCACGGGACGGACGTTCAGGCTCTGGATCAACTTTCGCCGTCCGATGTCTTCGGCCAGCTGCTCGATCGACACGCCGTCCTTGATGCGCCGGACATTCTTCTGCGACAGCGTTAGCTTGTCATAGGGAATGTTTTCCGCGGCGTTCATTGCAATCTTCTGAATGGCGTTCTTTGCCATGGTCAGGTTCTCCATGACGGGCGGCCCGGGGCCTCTCCCCGAACCTCCAAGCCCGTCAGGAAACTCCCCTCCCCCTCTGCCTCCAAATCTCACGCCGGCGCTGCCCTGCCTGGCTGCCGCAAAGCTTCGCTGGACTGCGGACGGCAGAGTGACTATATATCTTCCATCAATGTGGAAGGATTACTGTCATGCCGGGGTTTAGTACCGAAGTGCTCACCGCCAATGAGGCGGCGGCGGTAACGCAGGTGCCGCTCAAGCAGGTGCATCGCATTATCGATGCCGGATTGCTACACGGCCGTGTCGAGACACGCCGCGGCAGCCGCGTCATCATCGGAGCCGGTCTCGTCGGCCTACGCCTCGCCTGGCTGACGGCGGAGACGCTGACGCCTGCCGCGCGGCGGCGGATCGTCGAGCACGCCATTGCCGATGATGCTGCGTCCGTGGTCGCGGACGATCCGCTTAAGGTCGACCTGAAGCCGATCACCGCCGGGGTAAGGACCGGCCTCAGCCGACTGAGGAAAGCCAAGGCCATGGTGGCGCGCGATCCAGCGGTACTTAGCGGTCATCCGGCCTTTGTTGGAACACGCGTGCTTGTTCATGACGTTGCCGACATGCTCGCCAATGGCGATACGCCCGAGACGATCCGTGCCGCCTATCCGCAACTGACTCTCGACCAGATCGGGCTCGCGGCCGACTTTGCGCTCGCCTATCCGCGGCGTGGCCGTCCGCCCGTCAAGCCGGCGTGGCGCAGCACGGCGGCGAAGTCGACACGCACAATCCGTCTCGACGATCTGCCAGCCGTTTCGTGAAATTCCTGATCGACGAATGCCTAAGCCCAGAGCTTGCGAAACTGGCGCGCGAACGTCGAGCCATGTGCGCTGGCTGGGCCTCGCAGGCGCCAAGGACCATTTGGTGACCCGGCGCGCGGTCGATGATGGCTATGTGCTCGTCACGCACAACACGACCGACTTTCGCGACCTCTATCGCCGCGAGGAGCTGCATGTCCGGGCTGGTCGCCTTCAACACCGCCCCTGGCCTGATGAGCCTCGATCTCCAGCGCCGGCTCGGCGCAAAAGGAAGAAGCTGGCGAGCGCGAGCACCACTGCCGTGACATCGCCGATCATATGGTGCCATGCCGCGCTTATCGAGCGCATGGCGGCATTTCCGAGGGAGCCGGCAAAGCCGGCCAGCGCCGCGGCAGCGCTCATCACATCGGAAAGGAAGACCGAGACCAGCAACGCGATCGGGAGAGGAATCAACATCGCCTGGATTGGGTGTCCGCCAATCTTGGCGGTAGTAGCGACGCCCAGGAGGTGATTTGTCTTTGGCATATCTACTAACATCGGGTTCAGCCGAGCGTTCCCGCGGCGAAGAGACGTCCATCGTCGCAGCGAGCAATCTCCTCAAGGCTGACTGAGATCCGCCCAGAGCGCGTCTAGCGCTCTGTCACCAGGAACGCTCAAACAGGCGACGCAGGGCAGACATGACCGTTGGCCAACACGCAAGAACAGACGCGGACGCTCAGGGAAAGCCAGCCCGTGAAGCGCGCGTGGCACCGACGTCGGAACCCCGCCCAGAGGTGCGGACTTCGTCTGTGGCGACGGCTCCGCGGCACGGTCTGCAGCAGGGGCCGGCATCGGGGCGCTCGGTCCACTGGTTCCGCGGGCGGAGTAGTGCGGGCGCCGCATTGAAGGGCACAGCTGGCGGCGGTGTTGCGCCGGATAAGTCAGCGGTTCTCAAGCCTGCCGTGCCGATCAAGAAATCGGTCACTCCGGACTACATTGTCAGCCTTGAGGACGGGAAGAAGTTCAAGTCGTTGAAACGCCATCTCGCGACCCACACTACAACCTGACGCCCGGCGAATATCGCACCAAATGGGGCCTGCCAGCGGACTACCCGATGGTCGCGCCGAACGATGCCGCAGCGCGCTCGGCATTGGCCAAGACGATGGGACTCGGCCGAAAGCCGACAGAACCGGAAAAGCCGGCGCCGGTGAAGCGGACGCGCAAGAAGACCGCGGCCTGATTGCTGCAGATTCATCGGCCTACGTAGTCCGGACACAAAAAAGGCGGGAGTAACCCCGCCTTTCCTTTGCAAAGAAGGCTTGCAGCAATCTGCTGCGCCGGCCTTCCGATTGAACCATATTCCCGCGCGCTCTTGTCGAGCGACTGCCAGTACATCCGTGACTTGCCGCGTCGTTCCGGCTTGTGCCGGGCCGCGCGAGAAACAATTAGCCTGCTTTGCTGAGATTGCCCGCTGAGGACTTGCCCGTACGGCGGTCCTGCTCGATCTCAAAGTTAATCTTCTGGCCATCGACGAGGGTCGAAAGACCCGCGCGTTCGACAGCGGAAATATGGACGAAAACGTCCTGACCACCATTATCGGGCTGGATGAATCCAAAACCCTTGGTGCTGTTGAACCACTTCACGGTTCCAGTCGCCATATGCGTATTCCTTCGTAACAATTGCAGCGTGATCCGGCGATGAAGCCGAACCGGTTCATATCGAGACTTTGGAGATAGATGCAGCAAAAGCGAGAAATCGCAAGGCCCGGATCGATCGGCCGAAAATATCAATAGCCTCTAAATGGGGCTGCGCGATAGCTGCTGCAAGAGGCAAAAGGCATGCCTCCCTCGCAGCACATTTCTTGGACCAGACATTTACCTGGCACGGGGCATCGTTTGATTTTTTCAACGATGTCGTCGCTACCGAAAATCCCGCGTCTTCACCTTAATGCGGTCTATGTGCTCATAGGAATCGACGATTTCGCGCGTTTTCGGCATGCCGCGCGGATCGATGCCCCATCCGCCATGATGGGCCTCGTCACCGCGGCCGTGTGGCAATGGAAATGGCGTGTCGCGGTTTCCGACGCTGGCGAGTTCGGCCGAAAGATCGGTCAACTCGTGCGCGACGAGATGCACCACCTCCCCTTCCCGCTGGATGCGGCCGCGCACACTGAGCATGGCCGACGAGAGAAGGACGCGACGGAATTTCTCGAAGATTTTGACCCAGACGACGACGTTGGCGGCGCCGGTCTCATCCTCCATCGTGAGGAACATGACGCCTTTGGCCGAGCCCGGCCGCTGCCGGACCAGCACCAGGCCGGCGGCCTCGAGCCACCGTTTGTCCCGCGCCTGCATGGCCTCCTCACAGGTCACGATGCGACGCCGGCGTAGATCGGCACGCAGAAACGACACCGGATGGCTGCGCAAGGTCAGCCCGACATGGCCATAATCCTCGACAACCTCGCGGCCGGCCGTCATCGGCTTGAGCGTGATAGCGGGCTCGTGGATCTCCGTCACCGTTTTGTGTTCACGGGACGTGGCGGCCGCGAACAGGGGCAAAGGTTCATCGCGTAGCGCCTTGATCGCCCAGAGCGCATCGCGGCGGGCAAGGTTCAGATCCGGCAGAAATGCGTCGGCCTCGGCGAGCTGGACAAGTGAAGCCGCTGGCACGCCGGCGCGGCGCCAGAGATCGTCGACCGAGAGGAAGGGTTCGACGGCCCGCGCCGCGACGATTGCGGCCGCGTCATCATTGGCGAGACCCTTCACCATGCGCAGGCCGAGCCGGACAGCGAAGCGATCTTCGACGTCGGTCGGCTCAAGCGTGCAATCCCAGCGGCTGGCATTGACGCAGACCGGTCGCACCTCGACGCCATGATCGCGAGCATCACGCACGATCTGGGCCGGCAGATAAAAACCCATCGGTTGCGAATTCAGAAGCGCGGCGCAGAAGACATCCGGATGCCAGCATTTCATCCAGGAGGACGCGTAGGCGATCAAGGCGAAGGAGGCGGCATGGCTTTCGGGAAAGCCGTAGCTGCCAAAGCCTTCGAGTTGGGAGAAGGTCTTTTCGGCAAACTCCGGGGTATAGCCGTTGTCGATCATGCCATTGATCAGTTTGTCGCGGAACTTCGAGACGCCACCGGTGTGCTTGAAGGTGGCCATGGCGCGCCGCAGCTGGTCGGCCTCGCCGGCCGAAAAGCCAGCGCAGATCATGGAGACCTGCATTGCCTGCTCCTGAAACAGCGGCACGCCCAGCGTCTTGCCCAGCACGCGCTCGAGCTCCGGTGTCGGAAACGTCACCGCCTCCGTGCCATCGCGCCGGCGAAGGTAGGGATGGACCATGTCGCCCTGGATCGGGCCGGGACGGACGATCGCGACCTCGATGACCAGGTCGTAGAAGGTGCGCGGCTTGATGCGCGGAAGCATCGACATCTGCGCGCGGGATTCGATCTGGAAAACGCCGAGCGTATCGGCCTTCCTGATCATCGCGTAGGTGCGCGGATCCTCCGACGGGATCGTCGCCAGGTCGAGGGCGATGCCCTTGTGCTCGGACAGGAGATCGAATGACTTCTTCATGCAGGTGAGCATGCCCAGGGCCAAGACATCCACCTTCATGAATTTGAGGGCGTCGATATCGTCCTTGTCCCATTCCACGACCTGGCGATCCTTCATCGTCGCCGGTTCGATCGGCACGAGATCGTCGAGGCGATCATGCGTCAGGACGAAGCCGCCCGGATGCTGCGAGAGGTGGCGCGGCGTGCCGGCAAGTTGCGCGGCGAGTTCGAGGGTCAGGCGCAGCCGGCGATCGCCGAGATTGAGGTTGAGCTCGCCGGCGCGCTGCTCATCGACCGCCTCACCGTGGCCCCAGACCTGCGAGGACAGAAGTTTGGTCATGTCTTCGGGCAGGCCGAGCGCCTTGCCGACATCACGGACGGCGCCCTTGGTGCGATAACGGATGACGGTGGAGCAAAGCGCGGCATGTTCGCGGCCGTAGGTCTCGTAGACCCACTGCATGACGATCTCGCGCCGTTCGTGCTCGAAATCGACATCGATGTCGGGCGGCTCGCGCCGCTCCTCGGAGACGAAACGCTCGAACAGAAGGTTGTTGCGTTCGGGATCGATGGAGGTGATGCCCAGCACATAGCAGACGGCGGAATTGGCGGCCGAGCCGCGGCCCTGGCAAAGGATGTTCTGGCTGCGCGCGAAGCGGACGATCGAGTTCACGGTGAGAAAGTACGGCGCGTATCTGAGCGTCTCGATCAGCCGCAGCTCGTGTTTCAAGATCTCGACCACCTTGTCAGGCACGCCCTCGGGATAGCGGCTGTCAGCACCTTCCCAGGTCAGTTTTTCCAGCGCCTGCTGGGAGGTGAGACCCGGCATGGTCTTCTCCTCCGGGTATTGGTAGGCGAGCTCGTCGAGCGAGAACCGGCAGCGGTCGGCGATTTCGATCGTGCGCGCCAAGGCCTCGGGATAATTGCTGAAGAGCCGCGCCATTTCGTCGCCAGGTTTGAGGTAGCGATCAGCATGACGTTCGCGCCGGAAGCCGGCACCATCGATGGCGACGTTGTGACGAATGCAGGTGACGACATCCTGCATCATGCGGCGGGCTGGCTCGTGGAAAAGCACGTCATTGGTGACGACGGTGGGCACGTGCATCGCCGTCGCAAGATTTGCCAGCTCGTGAAGCCTGAGCTGGTCGTTCGGACGCCTGCGCAAGGTGAGCGCCAGATAGGCGCGATCACCGAAGATCTCGCGCAGCCGCCGCAAACGAACGGCACAAAGGTCATCGGCTTCGTCCGGCACCAGGACAGCAATCAGACCTTCGCCATAGGCGACGACATCATCCCATTCGAGATGGCATTTTGCCTTCCCGGCCCTGCCCTTGCCGAGCGACAGCAGGCGGCAAAGGCGCGAATAGGCCGGTCGGTCCGTAGGGTAGACCAGGATCGACATGCCGTCGGCCAGTTCAAGACGGCAGCCGACGATTAGCCGAACGCCTGTCGTCTTGGCCGCTTCATGGGCGCGCACGATGCCGGCAAGCGAATTGCGGTCGACGATAGCCAGCGCTTCGATGCCGAGCAGTGCCGCCTGGGCGAACAGCTCTTCGCAGCTACTCGCCCCACGCAGGAAACTGAAATGCGAGGTGACCTGCAGCTCGGCATATCGGGCCGCGCCAGTCATCCGAAGATCCCATGCATGAACCATTTATGCGATCCGGTCGCGGCATCCTCGCCGTCGCCGGCGCGGTAGACCCAGTAGCGCTCGCCGTTCTCGTCCTCGACCCGGAAATAGTCCCTCACCGCCGCGAGCTCGGCGTCGCGCTTCCACCATTCCCCGAAGACGCGTTCCGGACCATCCGCACGCTTCACGCGTCGGCGGACGCCGCGCCAAGTGAAAGTCACGGGTGGATGGTCGGGAAGAAGTGCCACCGTCTCGATCGGCTCGGGTCGTGGCAACAGCCGAGTTGGGCGCGGCCAATGGCCGGGCCAGCCCTCGCCGGTATCAGGCGCCATTGGGGCAATGCGTTGAACCGAACGTTCGGGAACGTCGCTCTGCACCGGGGCAAAGCGATAGAGCCGGTCCTCACCGACACGGTTGGCGAGGATGTCGATCACATCCGACACATCGGGTTCGGGCGCCTCGGCGAGCGAGGAAATCATCTGTTTGGCCCGCAGCGGCTCGGCAACGGTCGCGGCAAGCCGCATCAGCTCGATGCCGAACCCTGGATCGATCGTTTCTATTTTGTCGGTGAGAAGCCGGGTCAAGCGCTTCGTGTCACGCACCGGCAATGCTGTGCCGACACGGATCGCCTCGATGCGATTGTCGACGCGGAAGAACAGAAGATCGAGCCGGCGTGCGCCAAGTCCTCGCGTCTCGAGTGAGGCGCATAGTTCAGCGACCAGCTTGCCGGTATAGCGCGCGATTGTTTGTGCCGCGCCGATCGGCTCGGCAAAATTGCGGCGCACTTCGACAATTTCCTGCGGCCGGATCGGCTCGATCGGTTCGCTCACGCGTCCGAACGCCTGGTCGAGGCGGCGGCCGGCCTCCGGCCCAAAACGCAAGGCGAGCGCCGCACGCGGGGTGCCGGTGAGATCCGCAATTGTCTCGAAGCCGAGCCGCCTCAGACTATCGATCGTCGCGGCGGGAAAGCGAAGGGCAGCGATCGGCAAAGGCAGGATCGCCTGGGCAATTTCGCCGGACGGTACCACAAGCGTCTGCCGTGTACCGAAGCGGGCCAATGCGTGGGCTGCGCCCCAGCTATCGGCGACCGCGCAGCGCGCGGTAAAGCCGGACGCGGCAAGTCGCTCCACCATATCGGTGAGCATTGCCGCCTCGCCGCCATGCAGATGGTCGGCGCCGGTCGTGTCGATCACAATGCCGTCCGGCGCATCGGCAGCGACGATCGGCGCGTAGCGGCGCAGCGCCCACAGCGCCAATCGCTCGAGCGCCATCTCATCTGCTTCGGGCTCGGCATCATGAACGACAAGACCCGGAACGAGCGCCTGCGCCTTACTCGCCGGCATGCCGATGCGCAGGCCGGCTGCGTGCGCTGCCGCATCAGCGGCAAGTACCACACGGCGACGTCCGTCGCGGCCGATCAAAACGAGCGGCGTCTCAGGCGGAGGCGCGGCGTCGCCCGATTTCCTTCTGAAGCGGTCTGTCGGCCACATCGGAAGGAAGAGCGATACGACCCTTGGCATCGCAAGCCTCCACTGTAAAATCTGCGCTCTCTCCTGCACGGCATCGGATCAGTTCAAGCTGCCAGCGCGCACGCCCGACTCCCTGAACAGGCAGTGGTGTCGACGGCAGGACCGACACCCGCCAGCGGGTTTCGGCGGCTGTCGGCTGGCCAAAATCGGTTGCCTCCGTCTGTCGCCGCCAGCGGCGAATGGCGATGCCGGTGGCGCCGGAGTTTTCGGCGGCAAGCTGAAGCCGCCGTGAGGCCGTCATCGAAAGCCGTGCAATCTCGGCAACGACAGCGCCAAAACCGCCACGAAGACCCTCTTCGAAACAGGCGAGAACGGATTTTTCGTCGCCGGCTTCGACATAGATTACCCGTCCCGGAGGAAGGCCGGCCTGTTCGATCGCAGGCGCGAACAGATCGGGCCGGGTAACGCACCACAGCACCTTGCCTGCCGTGCGGGCGGCAATTCCCGCGGCGAACAGCGCCGCGGCCGCACCGTCGACAGCGCCATTGCCGCCGCCCGCGACCTCGTGCAGACCGCCAAAAGTCAACCCGCCTCCCGGCAGAACCCTGTCGATCGCGGCCACTCCGAACGGCAAAACCATTCGGGCGCGCGCCTTTCCGCCTTCGAGGCGCGCGATGCGTTCTCGAAGGTCGGAAATGGCAGCAGGGGGCGCCGATACACGCATCTGACCCTTGAAACGCGGAAAGCCGTGATATGTTCTACATTTGTTCTCGTCTTGGTTAAGAGTCAACCGGAATGACGTCATGCCCCTGCGGAAGGAGGGCATTCGGATAGTCTAAAGTGCCGGGCCATATCCTTTAATGCGAAAATGCGAGTTCCATGTTTGGTTGGGCGCCACGAGTGGCCGAAACTTGTAGCTTATTTCGGACATGCCCATAGTTGAGCCCCATACCGATCTTCGCTCGCGCCTGCTTGCCCGCATCGAGTCCAAACCCGCGAGGTCTGGACCCCCGGCGACTTCGCCGAGCACGGCGCGCGCGCCGCCGTGGAGCCAGCAAGCCCATTTCGCATAGTTCGGTGAGCTTACTCGTTTAAATAAGCAGAAGCTAATACAAGTAAATCCGCTGTGACGTCACCAACACAGACTTGCCTTTCCTTGCTAGGATTAGTTTTTTGGTAGTCGATCCGAATATAAGCCTGTTGCGAGGCCGTACCCTTTCGTGCTGCGTTTACCCGATCGGAATCAGGGTCGACGCTGCGAGGCGCATTTGGCTCTGTTGGGGGAATTTCATATGAGCACGGCTGCCGGCGGCGAAACGATCGAAGATCGGGGCGGCACAATGACCAAGCTGTTGGCGGGCGTCGGCCTGACAGCGCTGGCGATCGGCGCTTCACTGACCTCGGCCTCCGCTCAGCAATGGACTGGAACGACGAGCAACAACTGGACGGTGGGCAGCAACTGGTCGGGCGGCGTAGCCCCCTCAGGCGGCTCCGTCGTGATCAACACGACATCGCCTAACCCGACAGTGCTTGGCGTGAGTGGCCCAGCAATTGGTGTGACGAGCTCCCTGTACGTTGGCGATAGCGGGTCGGGCAGTCTGACGATCCAGAACGGCAGCACGCTTACAAGCGCGTCAGCCCCGCGGATCGGAAATCAAGCCAGCGGCACCGGAACCGTCACCGTCACCGGGGCTGGATCGCTATGGACGATAAGCAGCGGGAATTTTGGTGTCGGCTATCAAGGAAACGGTACGCTGAACGTTGTGAATGGAGGCAAAGTCGTCGCCAGCACCACGATCTTAGGCGTGGGTGTCACCTCTTCCGGCACGCTCAACATCAGCGGCGGCATGTTGGACACGGCCGTTCTGCGGAACGGCTTCGGCGCGGCGCAGGCCAATTTTGACAATGGCATTCTCAAGGCAAGAGCGAACAATGCGACCTTCATCAATGGATTCTCGGGCACTGAACTTAGCGTACTGGCTGGCGGGCTGACCGTCGATACCGCCGGCTTCACCGTGGGGACCGACGCTACCTCTGGGTTTACTGGCGCCGGTGGCCTGACCGTAACAGGCGGCGGCATTTTCAACCTTCTAGCCAACAGCCCTTATTCCGGCGAGACCTGGATCCAGGCCGGCAGCACACTCTCGCTTCAGGGAGCCGGCGCCGTTGCCGATTCAAGCCGAGTGCTCGCGGACGGAACGTTCGATATCGCGGCCATTACCCCGACAGGCACCAGCATTCAGAGCCTCGCCGGCAGCGGCGCCGTCACTCTGGGCGCCAAGACGCTTACGATCACCGACACCAACGATAGTTTTTCCGGCATCATCTCCGGCAGCGGTGGACTGGCACTCAACGGCGGCACCATGATCCTGGGCGGCGCCAACACCTATTCCGGCGCAACCACGGTCAGTGGCGGCAAGCTTGTCGTCGAGGGCGCGCTCGGCAACACCCAGACGACCGTCAACAGCGGCGGCACATTGGGCGGCTCCGGCTCGATTGCCGGCGCGGTCATTATCGCCGATGGCGGCGTGCTGGCGCCGGGCTCCAGCCCTGGCACGCTGACGGTGGGATCGCTCAGCCTGAGCTCGGGCTCGACCCTTGACTATGAGCTCGGCCAAGCCGGCATTGTCGGCGGCGGCGTCAACGATCTGATCGTGGTGACCGGCAACCTGACTCTGGACGGCAGCCTCGACATCACCGATGTCGGCGGCTTCGGCCCCGGCGTCTATCGGCTGATCAATTATGGCGGCTCGCTGACCGACAATGGTCTTGAGTTCGGCAATCTGCCGGTCAACGTCACGGCGGCCGACCTGTCGGTGCAGACCTCCGTCGCCAACCAGGTCAATCTTATCAGCAGCGTCGGCAACGACCTGTTGTTCTGGGACGGCGACGCGGCCGGCAATGCCAACAATGATCTGGTCGACGGCGGCAATGGCACCTGGACGGCGACGAGCCCGAACTGGACCACGAGCACCGGCCTAGTCAACGGAGCCATGAAGCCGCAGCCCGGCTTTGCCATCTTCCAGACACTTGGCGGTACCGTCATCGCCGGCGATGGCGCCGGCGCGCTGGCGGTCACCGGCATGCAGTTCGCCGCCGACGGCTACCGCATCGAAGGCGACGCCACAACGCTGGCCGGCGCCGGTGGCGAGAGCATCATCCGGGTCGGCGACGGCTCCCCGGCCGGGGCGGGCTATACCGCGACCATCGCCTCGGTGCTGACCGGGGCGAGCAGCCTCACCAAGACCGATGCCGGCACGCTGGTGCTTTCCGGCGCCAACACCTACACGGGCGGCACGACCGTCTCGGGCGGCGTGCTCTCGGTTTCGGCCGACAACAATCTCGGCGCTGCCGCCGGCGGCCTGACGCTCGCCGGCGGCACGCTGCGCAACACCGCCGTCTTCTTCTCGGCGCGCGACATCACGCTCGCGGCGGCCGGCGGCACCTTCGACACCGCGGCCGACCTCATTTTGTCCGGCGCGATCTCGGGCGCCGGCAGCCTTGCCAAGACCGGCGCCGGCACGTTGACCCTCACCGGAACGAACAGCTATGGCGGCAACACGCTGGTGGACGCCGGCACGCTGGTAGGCAACGCGGCTTCGATCCGCGGCGACATCGGCAATGCCGGCACTGTCGTGTTCGACCAGACGGCGGACGCCAGCTTTGCCGGCGATATCTCCGGCACCGGCACAATGGTGAAGGACGGCGCCGGCACGTTGACGCTTGCAGGCACCTCGCTGCTCGATTGGACCATCGACCAGGGTGGCCTCGTCTCGGCGGCCGAGCGCTTCGGCGGCGATGTCTCGATCGGCGCGGGCGGCTCCTTCACCTTCGACCAGACGGCCAATGCCAGCTATGCCGGCGTGCTCTCGGGCGCCGGCACTTTCGTCAAGGATGGCCAGAGCATTCTGGTGCTCGCCTCGGACAACTCGGCATTTACCGGCGCCACGTCGGTCAGCGGCGGCACGCTCGCCGCGGGCGCGGCCAAGGCATTCAGTTCCTCCTCGCAGTTCTCCGTCGCCTCTGGCGCCACGCTTGACCTTGCCGGCACCTCCCAGACGCTTGCCGGGTTGACCAACGCCGGAACGGTGCGCATCGCCGGTCGGCAATACGCTGACCATCAGCGGCGATTATGTCGGCAATGGCGGCACCATCGTCCTCAACACCGCGCTCGGTGCCGACGGTTCGGTGACCGACATGCTCGTTGTCGCAGGCGGCACATCGGGGACGGGTACGCTCCAGGTCGCCAATTTCGGCGGCGCGGGAGACCAAACGCTCGAAGGCATCA
>NZ_JAMYKV010000062.1:0-31600 GCF_040317535.1 Mesorhizobium sp. M1409 | reverse complement strand
AGTCGATCGGTCTCGAACCCTATGACTGCCTCAACCCCGGCTTGATGGATTATATCGCCACCTGGACGGCGAAGAAGTCCGGCGCTCTGCCGGCATAAGCCGCATTGCCGCGACGGGAGCGGCTTATCGGGGCGGTCGCGCCGATTGCGATCACCGGCGCAGCGGTGCCGGAGATCGCAACGACTACCGGCGTAGCCCTGCGCGACGTCACTGCGCGGGAGCACAAGCCGACAAGCCTGCGCTCGGCCGCCATCCTACGGCCGACGCTGGCGACGTTCGGGCGCGTCCGGCCCAATGCTTTCACAATGAAATCAACCGTTTGTTACTTGGAATATCATTCTGCTAAAGGCAGTTCGCAGGGTCAAAGGGAGACCGATAGACCCCCGTCGACCGCCAAAACATGTCCGTTGACGTAGGCGGCAGCGTTGGACGCGAGAAACACCACCGCTCCGCCGAGTTCCTCAGGTTGAGCCCAGCGGCCAGCAGGGGTTCGTGCCTCGACCCATTTGGTAAAGGCCTCGTCGTTGATGAGCTCGGTGTTGAGCTCGGTGGCGAAATAGCCGGGGGCGATCGCGTTGATGGTGATGCCGTGACGGCCCATCTCGGCGGCAGTCGAGCGTGTCAGTCCATGCAACCCCGCCTTTGCCGCCACATAGGCGTGAATGGTGGGGCGGCCAAGGATCGCTGCAACCGATCCAGTGTTTATGATGCGCCCGAATTTGTTCGGCAGCATCAGGCGCACCGCCTCGCGCATCATTCGGAAGCAGGCCGAAAGATTGACCGCAATCACGCGGTCGAAGTCCTCGTCCTTCCATTCAACCAACGGGCTGCGATGCTGGATGCCGGCGTTGTTGATCAGGATATCGAGGCGGCCGTGGCGTTCGACGATCCCTTCAAGGGCCGCCCTTGAGGTCACCGCGTCCGCGACATCGAACGGCAGGGCTTCGGCTCCGATTTTTTCAGCCGCCGCGGAGAGGGTGTCCATGTCGCGCGCATTGACAATTACCGTCGCGCCGTTTTCCGCAAGCGCCTTAGCCATGGCAAAGCCGAGGCCACGCGAAGCACCCGTCACCAATGCGACCCGGCCCTTGAGCGAGAACATTTCCGACATTGAAGCCCCTGGAGCGAGATAACGAGATAAGATGACAATGCTGCAGTCTAACCGCACCTCGCTCCAATGAAAGGGCGGGAGTTTCCTCCCGCCCGAACGCACTATTTGGCGACGCAGGTATCGGCCGTCTGCGGCGTGCAGACGTCGAGGCCTGTGTAGGTCGGGTCAGCCGGGAGCGCCTTGCCGTCCTTCATGTCCTTCAGTGCCATCATGGTCTTGTAGCCCATTTCGAACGGCCGTTGGCCGACCTGGCCAAGCGAGAGCCCTTCCTTCATCTGGTCGATCTGCACGGGAAGCGTGTCGGCGACGACAAGGGCCAGCGCTTTCGAGGCAATCTTGTCCTTGTACGGTGCGACTGCGGCGCGGTTGGCATCAGGAATGAACTGCGGGAAGCCACCCGTTGGGATGAATGCGTCGAGGTTCGGATTTTTCGCCATGATGTCCTCAAACTGCTGCACCGAAAGCGGGAAATCATCGTTGGTGTAGAGCGGACAGCCTTCGATTTCGGTCCAGCCATTCTGGCCCGTCAGCGGGTCCCCGGGCGAGGCCGCCGATTTGGTGCCCGAAAGCGTATCGCGAATGCCCTGCATGCGTTCATTATGGTTGGCCGCCGCCGCGCCGCCCGACTGGATGCAGATCGTGCCGCCTTTAGGCTTGACCTGCATGGCAAGCTTGGCAAGGTTCACGCCGATCTCATAATTGTGGGTGCCGATATAAGCGACGCGAAGATCCTTGTTCTCGGGCAGCAGGTCGGAGTCCCAGGTGAGGACCGGGATGCCGGCTTCCTTTGCGGCCTGCAGCGCAACCGCCATCGCCGCGGCGTTCGATGGCGACACGGCAATGCCGTCCACCTTCTTGGCCACGAGATCCTGCACGATCTGCACCTGCTCGTCGCCGCCGCCATGCTCGCCGGGGCCGATATACATGCATTCCAAGGCGCCCTTCGATTCGGCTTCGGCCTTCTTGCAGCCGTCGCGTGCCTGGTCGAAGAAAGGATTGTTCATGTTCTTCGGTACCAGGGCGAAGGTATATTTCGCCTGGGCGCCGGAAACGGCGAGCACCATTGCGCCAAGCGCCACGGCCGCCATCAGCAGAGTTTTTTTCATTTTGACGTCTCCTCCTAGCTGAAATGCCCCGTAGGCCTCCCGCCGGCGGGGTTTTCTAGCGGCTTTTTTTGGGCATCAAGGCTGCCAGCCAAGCGGCGAGAATCGATTTGCCGCCGGTTTGCATGCCCAAAAGAACCGCGAGAACGATGAAGCCGCCGACGAAGGCGCCTTGCCAATTTGAATCGATGCCGGCCATCAGCAGCGCATTCCTGATCACTTCGAGGAACGCTGAACCGATGATCGCGCCGAAGGCCGTGCCGGCTCCGCCCATAAGGCTGGCTCCGCCGATGACCGTCGCGGCAATCACGCGCAACTCGTACCCCTGGCCCATGGCATTGATGGCCGAGCCGTTGTAGCCGAGGAGCAGGAGTGAGGCGACCGAAGCGGTGAAGGCCGAGAAGACATAGGCCTCGAATTTGATCCAGTCGACCGGCACGCCGGTGAGCCGCGCCGCCTCCTCATTGCCGCCGATGGCGAAGAGATGTCGTGCCCAGGCGGTGAAATTGAAGACGAAACCGACGATCAGGGCCAGAATCACCATGGTCCAGAACTGCGATGACAGTTCTGGTATCCAGTGCGGTGCCCAATCCTGCGGCCCATGCAGCGGCCACCTCGCCTGGCCGATCGCCTTTACGATCGGAGCATCGGGCCCGAATTGGTAGAGCATCTGGTTGGCGGAGAATACGACCGCCAGCGAACGCGCCGCGGATAGCATGCCGAGGGTGACGACAAAGGACGGCATTCCGACATAGGCGACGAAGAATCCGTTGACCGCGCCGCACGCCATACCGGAGAAAAGGCCGACGGCGAATGCAATGTACCAGGGATAGTGCCAGGTCAGGAAAAGGCCGGCGACGATGACCACCAGGCCCATGATCGAGCCGACCGACAGATCGATGCCGCCGGTGATGATCACCACCGTCATGCCGAGCGCCATGATGCCGAAAGGTGCGAAGTTGCGCGTGACGTTGGCGGCGTTTTCGGAGGTGCCGAAGCTCGGCTCCATGATCGTCATCAAGGTGACGAGGGCAATGAGCGCGATCGTCACCCAGAACGGCTGACTTGAAAATACATGTTGAAGCGCCGTCTTTTCCTTGGTCGGGACAAAGTCCGACATGGCCGGTCGGCCGATTTCCGGGGCCGACCTCCTAACACTAACCGACTCCCGAGCACTATTCGCCACGAATGGCCCCCGTTATCAGTCCGGTGATTTCCTCGGGCGACGTATTGCCGGCATCCTTGTCGGCAACCTTCGAACCTCGCCTGAGCACAATGATACGATCTGCAACGGCGAAAACATCAGGCATGCGGTGGCTGATCAACATGACGCCGACACCTTGCGCTTTGAGGCGCCGGATCAATTCGAGCACCTCTTCCACCTGGCGTACCGAGATGGCGGCGGTCGGTTCGTCCATCAACACCAGCTTGGCGTTTGAAAGCCGGGTCCGCGCGATGGCAACCGCCTGGCGCTGCCCACCCGACATCTTCCTGACGAGGTCGCGCGGCCGGGTTTCCGATTTGAGTTCCCTGAACAGCGCTGCCGAGCGGTCGATCATCGCCTGTTTGTCGAGCACCCTGATCGGCCAGAAGCCCTTCTTCAGTTCGCGGCCAAGAAAGACATTTTGCGCGGCCGTCAGATTATCCGCGAGCGCCAGGTCTTGATAGACGACTTCAATTCCCTTGGCACGGGCCTGAACGGGTTTATGGAAGTGACAAATCTCGCCGTCCACGACAATTTCGCCGTCGTTCGGCGGAAAATTCCCGGCCACTGTCTTGACTATCGTTGACTTGCCGGCGCCGTTGTCCCCCATCAGACCCACGACTTCACCCCGCTCCACCTGGAAGCTGACGTCCGTCAGGGCCTGGATAGCTCCAAAATTCTTGGAAACGTGACGAACTTCAAGCACCGGCATCGCGGTCCTCCCCGGACAATTGCCAATTTTGTCCGGTGTTAATGCAAGGCAGCTAATCAGCGAAACGCATTCAACACAATGATTATTAGATCGGCGTTATCGGATGGCAATCTCCCTCTGTTGCACGAAGGGCCGCGATGTTGCACTTCCCCAGATGTCTTTGAAGCATATCGAGGGATGCGGCCTTGGAGCGGCGCGGGGACTTGCCTACATCGCACATGTCGTCGATATGAAGGTCGATGAGTTCGCCGAAGGTTTTCAGGCGCGCTATACGGGACGCTGCGAAAAGGGTCGTATTCTGGCGTAAATTCGTGTGCACTCGGCAGGTTATAACGATTTGATGTTTAAGAAAAAATGGCGATAAATCAAGAGCATAGAGTGGCCGTGGCGCCCATGATGGATTGGACTGACCGGCATTGCCGGTTCTTCCATCGCCAGTTGACGAGCCACGCGCTGCTCTACACCGAGATGGTGGTGGCCGACGCCGTCATCCATGGTGCGCGTGAGCGACTTCTCGGCTTCGATGAGACGGAACACCCGGTTGCCCTGCAACTCGGCGGTTCGGATCCACGCAAGCTTGTCGAAGCGGCGCGCATCGGCGAGGCCTTTGGCTATGACGAGATCAATCTCAATGTCGGCTGTCCGTCGGACCGCGTTCAGTCGGGTACGTTCGGCGCCTGCCTGATGAAGGCGCCCGACCTCGTCGCCGCCTGCGTCGCGGCTATGAAAGCGGCGGTGACAATTCCCGTCACCGTCAAATGCCGCATCGGCGTCGACGAGCAGGATCCGGAGCCGGCCCTCGATGCGCTGGCGGATGGTGTTTTCGATGCCGGCGCCGACGCGCTGTGGGTGCATGCGCGCAAGGCGTGGCTGGAAGGGCTGAGCCCCAAGGAAAACCGTGACATCCCGCCGCTCGATTATGGCCGCGTCTATCGGCTGAAGGCCAGAAAACGCAACGAATTCATCGGCATCAATGGCGGCATTCAATCGATCGAAGAGGCGCGGGAGCATCTCGATCATGTCGACGGCGCCATGCTTGGCCGCGCCGCCTACCACACGCCCGGCATTCTGGCCGGCGTAGACGCCGCCTTCTACAGCGCCAAGCCCGGGGCGTTCGATTTCGCGGCGCTGATCGATATCATGGCGGACTATGCGGCACGCCACATCGAGCAGGGCGGGCGGCTTGGCCATGTCACCCGTCATATGGTCGGGCTGTTCCATGGCTTGCCCGGTGCGCGCCGCTACCGCCAGATCCTGTCCACCGACGCGACCCGGCCCGGCGCCGGACCAGATGTGCTGAAGACGGCTTTCGCGGCGGTCGAACTCAGTGGAGTGGCGGCCGAAGCGGCCTGAGTCTGGGAGCCGGAGCTCAATCCCTGAGGATCATGCGGTCGCCGCGCACATCGAAGCCCGACAGCGAGCCGATGAAATTCATGCCAAGCAGGCTTTGGCTGAGCATACCGGGTGCGGCGATCATCACCGGCATGTCCCTGCGCATGATGCCGCCGATCGCAATCTGATCGGTTTTCACGGCCGCGGCGCGTGCCACGCCGTTGGCGGTCGAAACCGAAATGGTGTAGTTGAGCGCCGCTGGATTGAATCCGGCGGCTTGCGCGTCTTCGGACGTCAGGACGGTGCTGGTCGCGCCGGTATCGACAATGGCTCGAACCGGGTTGCCGTTGATCAGGATACGCGCTTCGAAATGGCCGTTGTCCGCCTTGTCGAGCGTCACCGTGGCGTGACCGTCTTCGACGCCGAGCGCCAGCGGGCTGCCGGGAACCAGGCCCGCGGTCACGCGGCTGGCGACATCCTGCAGTTCATAGCGGTATTGATAGCCGGCGATCAGCGCGAGCACGATGGCGGCCCAGGCGCCGAGGTTGCGGGCCATGGCGCCCAATGGCCGGCCCGAGCGAAGCAGGCCGGCGCCGATCAGGGCGCCAAAGGCGCTGAGCCAGATCAGCCGGCTGAAATCGTAATTCTCGACGCCGAGCGTGCTGCCGGCGGAATCGTTGAGCATGAGCAGGACTGCTCCCACCCCGATCGCGGCCATCAATATCCAGAACAACCGGCTCATCCGCGCCTCACGAAAGCGCGTCGCGTTCGCGCGCCATCCGGTTGCGGCGCGTTTCCCGGCGCGGCCGGCGCTCGATCGTTTCCAGCCGGGCCGGCAATTCGGCCATGACGCCGCGGCGCGTTTCCGGCGTCATCCCGATCCAGGCGCCGATTTCCTCACGCGTGCGACCGCACCCGAAACAGAAGCCGGTTTTCATGTCGATCGAACAGACCAGGATGCACGGGGATTCGATGGCCGTCATGACTTTCTCTTGAGGTTCCGTCCGGAATCCTCGCTCCATCTCCACATGGTGCAACCGCGGAGCCAATGCAAGCCCTCGCGATTGCGCCCTTCGCGGCCAGCTTTGCGGCAATTTCAGGACCATGATCCAGGAGGTTGTGCCGACGACGCAAGGCGGCTATGCCGCTCACCTACTCCAGGGAATGATCGCCAACGAGATGACCAGCGCGCTGCCTTTCGACGATTTTCGCAACCTGCTGGCCAATCTGCCGGCGGCCGACACGACAGCCGAGGCCCGCGTGCGCACGCTGTTCGCCAAGGCCGACAAATCAGGCAATTCGCTCGGCCGCATCGAGGACATCGCCGCGTGGCTGGCGGCCTGGAGCGGGCGAGCTCCGCCAGCCGTGACAAGACCATTGATGGCGGTCTTTGCCGGCAATCATGGCGCCACACGCCACGGCATTTCGCCGCGCCCGGTGGCGGCGACCGCCAACGCGGTCGAACTTTGCGCGGCCGGAGGTGCTGCGATCAATCAGATCTGCATTGCCAACGATCTCGGGCTGAAGGTCTTCGATCTTGCCCTGCACATTCCGACCGCCGACATCACCTGTCATGCCGCGCTCGACGAGCGCGGCTGCGCCGCCACCATGGCCTTCGGCATGGAAGCGATCGCCGGCGGTACCGATCTGCTTTGCCTAGGCGATCTCGGCGTCGGCAACTCCACGGTCGCCGCAGCTCTGTTTGCGGCGCTGTTCGGGGGCAGGGGCGTCGACTGGGTCGGCCCGGGGTCGGGCGCCGATGCGACGATGCAGGCACGCAAGGCAGACGTGGTCGATGCGGCGCTGGCCTTTCACGGTGGCCATCTCGGCGATCCGCTCGAGGTGCTGCGCCGGGTCGGTGGTCGTGAGTTCGCGGCGATTGCCGGCGCCATCCTTGCCGCGCGCATGCAGAAGATCCCGGTGCTGCTCGACGGGCTTGCCGCAACGGCCGCCGCGGCGGTGCTGCAAGCCGCCAATTCCGCCGCGCTCGACCATTGCCTGCTTGCCGGCCTGTCGCCAGAACCCGCACACGCCCGGGCTGCTCAACGCCTCGGCCTGCGCCCGTTGCTTGATTTTGGCATCAGCCATGGCGAAGGGGCAGGGGCCGCCCTTGCCGCGGGTCTGGTCAAGGCAGCCGCGCTGACCAGCTCGGGCATGGCGGCTGCGGTGCGCAGCTAAGAAACCGGCACATTGCATCTCGACAGCTTTCGACTTATCGCCGCCGAGCTGCTGCTACCGTCGCGGTCGGCAGCGCCGGCAATTCCTCCATTACCCGGCTCAGCGGGAATATGGCGATCGCCTCTGTCCCTTCGCGCAGCTTGGAATGAAGTTCGAACTCGCCGCCATGCATCGCGAGCAGCCCTTGCACGATCGGCAGGCCAAGGCCGGTTCCTTGCTCGGCGCTCTTGATGGCGATCGAGCCTTGGCCGAAGGCGGAAAGCACAATCGGAATCTCGTCTTCCGGTATGCCGGGCCCATTGTCCTTGATCGAAATGTACTGCCCGCCGCCCGCCGTCCAGCCGACGCGGACACGAATTTCGCCACCGGTGGCGGTGAACTTGATGGCATTCGACAGAAGGTTGAGCGTGATCTGCCGCACCGCCCGCTCATCGGCGAACAAGCGTGGCAATTCATGCTCGAAATCCTGGATGACGCGTATATCCTTATTGCGCGCCCTCAGCTCCATCATGTGGCAGCAATCCTCGACGATACCGAGCAGCATCAAGGGCTCTTCATTGAGCTGGTAGCGGCCAGCCTCGATGCGCGACAGGTCGAGGATCTCATTGATCAGGTCGAGCAGATGCTGGCCGGATTCGTGCACGTCGTGGGCGTAGTCGCGATAGGTGGGGTTGCTCATCGGTCCCAGCACCTCGTTCGACATCACCTCGGAAAAACCGAGAATGGCATTGAGCGGTGTGCGCAGTTCGTGGCTCATCGAAGCAAGGAACCGCGATTTCGCCAGATTGGCGTCTTCCGCCCGGCGTCGCGCCTCGTCCGACATCGATTTCGCTGTCTCCAGTTCGGCGACCAACGCATCCTTTTCGGAGCGGAACGACAGCATCATGAGGGACGAGCGGTTGAGGTGACGGGCGACATAGGCGAAGAAGGGCAGCGACACGACCAGCAGCCCGGCCATGATCACCTCAATCGGCATCCACAGCTTGACGCCGCCATAGGCGTAGAGCGCCACCGGAACGGCAAACGTCGCCAACAGCGCTCCGCGCAGGGACGAGGTCATCACCGCGGTCGCCGCCATGGCGAACAGCAGCACCACGGCCTTGACGATGTGGAGCGGGTCGACCTCGCAGACGTTGCAGCCAAGCCAGACGAACCATGCCCAGCCTAGACCGCACAAGAAATGGCCGATCAGGAATTCTCGTCGTGTTTGCAAAGGGTTGAGCTCGGAAGCTTCAGTACGCTCGATGCGCCGCGCCATGAAGGCGACGATGGTGTAGCAGGTCAGCGTGAACAGCGCCCAGAGGCCGATCTCGTTGCCGACGCCGGCCAGCCGGCCACCCGCCGCGATCACCAGAACGAGAAGCGGGACGGCGATTGCGCCGCTGGTCATCGCCCGGGCGTGGAGCTTCAGCAGTTCGCGATCGAAATCGGGATTGCCGGCCTGCTGCGAAAGACGGTCACGCGTCTTGCGCACCGCGCGTGCCACATCGCTGTTGCGATGAGGTTTCCTGCGGTCCACAATGAACTTGTCCGCTGTGTTCGAGCGTTGCAAGGGCATCAAAACTTCAATTATGCGAGCAGCGGTTTCCAAGTGTTAAGCTACGTTCGAATGATTAACCAACCGTTTGCCATATGAGCCGTCCGTGGTCGCCAAGGCGGCGTCCGCGATACGTCGCGCCACCCCGAAGCCTGTGGCGCCGGCTGGTCGATTACGGGTTTACCGCTATCATTCTCGGGCTGCTGATCCTGCTGGCGGCCCGCCTCGACCGCGTGGAAACCCGCAAGACGCAAGGTGCGGCTATCATCAATGACGGCGATTCGATCACGCTTGGTGCCGAGCGCATTCGCATGCGCGGCATCGATGCTCCGGAATATACGCAGACCTGCCGCAGGAACGGCGCCGACTATCCCTGCGGCACGCTTGCGCGCCAGTCGCTTTTGCGCTTGATCGCCGGCAAGCCCGTCTCCTGTACCGGCTGGCAGCGTGACCGCTATGGCCGGCTGCTCGGCAACTGCACCGCCGGCGGCAAGGACCTCAACCGGGCGCAGGTGGAAGCGGGCTGGGCGGTTGCCTATGGCGACTTCGAGAGCGAGGAAGCCATCGCGCGCGCAGGAAAGGCCGGCATCTGGGCGGGAACGTTCGACCAGCCGCAGGACTGGCGCGACAGCCATCACGGCGAAGTCGTCGAGAGGAAGCACGGTACGCTGGCGTCAATGGGCGACGCCGCGCGCGAGATTTTTCGCTTCTGGTGATCCGCATCGTGTAATTGGACCGCGAACGAATGGGAGGATGAAGATGAAGCTCTTCGACGGTGGCCGGGCGCCCAATCCACGACGGGTCCGCGTTTTCCTCGCCGAGAAAGGCATCACGGTTCCGCAGGTAGCTGTCGACATGGGTGCTCTCGAGCACAGACAACAGGCAATCAGCTCTCGCAACCCTTTGCAACGCCTGCCGGTGCTGGAGCTCGACGATGGCACCATCATCACCGAATCCGTCGCCATCTGCCGCTATTTCGAAGAACTGCATCCCGAGCCAGCCCTGTTCGGTCGTGGCGCACTCGGCAAGGCGCAGGTCGAGATGTGGCAGCGACGGATGGAGTTCAACTTGCTCAGCTGCGTCGCGCAGGCGTTTCGCCACATCCATCCGGCCATGAAGGAATGGGAAATCCCGCAGATCCCCGAATGGGGCGAGGCCAACAAGCCGAAGGCCGTGCAGTTCCTCAAACTGTTGGACGGTGAACTGGGCAATCGAGAATTCATCGCCGGTGACAGCTATTCGATCGCCGATATCACCGGGCTTATCGCCGTCGATTTCATGAAGCCGGCACGCATCAAGGTGCCGGATGAATGCACCAATGTGCTGCGCTGGCACCAGGCCGTCTCCAGCCGTCCGAGCGCATCAGCCTGAAAATGACTGTCGAACTCGACTGCCTCACCGCCAAGATTCGCGCTTGCCGCATCTGCGTGGAAAACCCTGTCGGCAAGCCGTTGCCGCACGAACCTCGTCCGGTGCTGCGACCCTCGTCCAGCGCCCGTATCCTGATCGCCAGCCAGGCGCCGGGGACCAAGGTGCATCTGTCGGGCATGCCGTTTACCGATGCCTCCGGCGACCGCTTGCGCAGTTGGCTGGGCGTGACAAGCGACGAATTCTACGACATCGAAAAGTTCGCCATCGTGCCGATGGGTTTCTGCTTTCCCGGCCAGGATGCCAAGGGCGGAGACCTGCCGCCGAGGCGTGAATGCGCGCCGGCCTGGCGCGCGCCCTTGATGGCTTTGATGCCACGGATCGACCTAGTGCTGACGATCGGCATCTATGCACAGTCCTGGCACATGGGTGCCGAGCGCCGGCCCTCGTTGACGCAAACGGTAATGGACTGGCGCTCCCTCTGGGAGAATTCCATCGGCCCGAAAGTGCTGCCACTGCCGCACCCATCATGGCGCAACACCGGCTGGCTGAAGAAGAATCCCTGGTTTGAAATGGATTTGCTGCCTTTCCTGCGGTCGGAAATCCGCTATCGCCTTGGTTGACCTTTCAGCAAGAAATCACTCGCTTTTCGCCATATTGACAGAATTTCTTTCTTGTGAAAGGTCGAAATAAGGGGGAATATAGCCAATCTATTCCCAAGCGCGTCGCGCCCGAGGGCACGCGACGCGCTTTGAATTTTTGTCTTACGCATGTCGTTATCCCAAAACCGCTACGCACTTTTGGGCGACATGCACCAGGGAGCACTCGATGGATCGCCTCGATAGAAAAATTCTCCGCCTGTTGCAGGAGGACGCGACACTCGCGGTCGCCGATGTCGCCAAGAAAGTCGGGCTGTCGACGACGCCTTGCTGGCGGCGCATCCAGAAGCTCGAGGAAGAGGGCGTCATCAAGCGGCGTGTCGCCATTCTCGACCATGAAAAGGTTAATGTGCGCGTCACCGTCTTCGTGTCGATCCGCACCAATTCGCATAGTCATGAGTGGCTGAGGCGCTTCTCGGAAGTCATCCAGGAGTTTCCCGAGGTGGTCGAGTTCTACCGCATGAGCGGCGACGTCGACTATCTCCTGCGCGTCGTGGTGCCGGACATCGCCGCCTATGATGCGTTCTACAAGCGGCTGATCGCCAAGATCGAAATCCGTGACGTGTCGTCGTCCTTCGCCATGGAGCAGATCAAGTACACCACCGAAATCCCGCTTGACTACATGGTGCTGGACAAGGAGTCGGGCGCCAACGCCGCCTGAGCTGACCCTTGCGCAAGGTTCTCCCGCTTAATCTTTCTTTTTGTTGAGGAAACTCCAGGGCGAATTTACTGGCAGCGTGACGGTGTCCGGCACGCTGTCGGCAGCGACGACCTCTGCCTTGCGGACGCTGTAGCCCGACTGGACGACGCTGACGCCGTCGAGAATGAACAGCTGGCTCTTCTCCATCTCCGGCTTCAGCGCACCGGTGACCGCGACCGGCTGATAAGCTTCCGACATCTTGTAGGGGCGAGCAGGCGTGACCAATACGATCTGGTTGGGCGGCGGCGTCGGCATGTGGCTGCAGGCACCCGTCCACGGCACCAGCAGGAACTGATAGACAAGGTCGCCGTCGCGATCGACGGGCAATGCATAGCCGGCCAACTGAATGCTTTTGTCCTGCAGATCGAGGGACAGCGTCTCGCCGTGGTCCGGCAATTTTGCCGCGATCATCGGCAGCCCGACATTTTCGGCGGCTGCTTGCGCAGCCGGGCGCAGATCCTTCCAGAATATATGCGCGGTCTCGGCCGAGGCCTGGCCGATGGAAACGCCAAATGCGGCAGCCAGGATCACACCTGATTTCAAGCGATTGTTCATGGGCTCCATTCTTCGCCAACCTGCTGCCCGGATCGAGTCAAACCGTCGTGATTCGAGAGCATTTTTGCAGATGCCGGATCGCACTGTACCTCAATCCACACTTTCGCTCTTGCGCGCAATTCGAGCGCCGCTGTGAGGGTGGTGCGCTATCGGGGTCTCGCAGCGACCTCGCGGGAAGCATGACACGAATAAATGCTTGGGAAAGCGCCGAAAGTGCCTTGCCCGGTCGCGACAGCGGAGCAAAAAATAGAGCGGCCATAGCCGGCCGCATACGTTCGTCCACGACCTCGCCAGAACATGGAGAAGTACCATGCCAACCAGCGATGATCTCAAAGGGCTGATGAAATTCCTTACCCGTGTGGAATGGCGCGGATGTTTCGAAGAGGTGCTTGACGATCATCTCGGCCCCGTCCTCGATGCCTGCGACATGGATTTCGAAGACCTCACCGAAATCCTCGGCGAGGTCTGGGCAATGACCGTTTGGGGCTGCGCCTTCGAGGACTTTCTGACCCAAGACTTCGAGGGTGAACCCGGCAACATGGTCGATGACTATGTCAAGCGTCGAGGCTGGAAGCAAAACGCCCGATCCAAGGCTTATATGATGGCGTTACGGACCTCCGTCATGAGCCTGTACGAAGTAAGCAACGTCGTACCTGGACAATCTCTTGCGGCGCGGGACCTTATCCGCGGAGGTGAACCCATCACCGTTAGCGAGGGCACCGCCACGAAGACGTTGAAACAGTGGGACAGGATTGCTGCACGGATCGTACCTGTCATGGGGAAGAACGTTCTTGCCGGCGGCGTTTTGCCGTTCACCCCGCAAGCCGCGGAGACGCTGTTCGATGTGCTGCGGGGCACGTTCGGCAAAAAAAATGCAAAAAAAATACCTGCCTTGAAGAATGAAGAGCTGCAGGCGGCAGCGTCCATGTTCACTCTGTCCTGGTTGTACGACACCCTCAACAGGGCGATGACCAGGCCATTGCTGCGAAACAATCATGGCGACGATATCGTTTTCCACGATGTCTGCTTCCCCTTGGCATCCGGGGCGATACAGCGGGATATCGCTGCCCGATTGAACAGCATTCCGGGCATGTGGCAGGAAAATGTGAAATTCTGGAACTGGCTGGAAGAGACGCCGGGAAACAGGGACAACCCAAAGAGGGGGAACGCAGCTACTCTCGACGCCACGATGGACGACGGTTTGAGCGTGTTGGGCAATGTCGAGCTGACGGGTCCTTTCCTGAAACTGTCCACCAATTCCGCTGCGCGAGCAACAAAGGGGACGGCCCTGATCCGGCAGGCCCTTGGCGATCTTGTCCAGACGCCTCTTACCGATATCCGTACTGTCGAGCAGATGACGGCCGCGCGGCCGGGCAATCATACCGAAAAGCAATCGAGTCTGCCGCCCGAAGTCATCAAACAAGGCGTTCATGAGTTCTTGGATCGGCACTATCTTGAAACGCTGGACCTGCCGGTCGCAATGCTGGGAAATAAAACACCGCGTCAGGCCGTCAAAACCGCCGCTGGTCGCCAGAAGGTCGTCGAGTGGCTCAAATACATGGAAAACCAAACCGTCAAGCAGCCGGACCCAACCGATCCCATGGCCACCTACAATTTCGAATGGGTTTGGAAAGAACTCGGCGTTCACGACCTGCGTCGATAGCCCGCAATCAACTGGAGCCGCGGAGACAGCGAAACAAAATAGATGGAGCGATGCGCTTTCAATTCGAACGCATCTCATTCCAGCGTCAACGCTTGAGCCGCATTACATGTCTGCGAGATCCGGCCATCCCGGTCTCGTTGAAACCGCGCGCCGCAAACATGTCGCGAAGGCCCATGAAGCTGTAGCTCGGCGACGCCTGATCGACCGGATAAGCCTCGATCGTGCTGGCGCCCTTGGCAAAGGCGTGATCTATGGCCGCGTCGAGCAGTGCGGCAGCCAGCCCGCCGCCGCGCATAGCCCTTGGCACGTAAAAGCAGACGATCGACCAGATATCCGTCTCGCTATCGTCTTGCTGCCGGGAAAGCCTGCGATAGGTCTGGCGTGGCGCGACCGAGCACCAACCGACGGTCTTGCCGTCAATATGGGCGAGAATGCCGACCGGCGTGCCGGCACCGACAAGCGCCATCATGGCCCGTTTCTTCTTGTCGTTCTGGACATGCTCGCGGCTGGGCAGATGGCGCCAGGCCATGCACCAGCAATATTTCGGCGCGCCCGGCTGTTCGAACAGGTTTTCGAAATCGGCGCGTGTCGAGCGCGTCACTTCCGTGAAGCTGATTTTGCGTCCTTCAGCTCTTCCTGGCGGCGAGGCGCTCGATCGTCCTGGCATCCGATAGTTCCTTCACCGCATCCTTGCCGATCCAGCGCGCGGTCTTGTCGGTTGACATGGCAAGCTTCCGCGCCACGGCAAGGGCAGGAGCATGCAGGCTCACCGATCGCTTGCCGATTTGCCGCAGCGCCCAGTTGACCGCCTTCCTGACGAAGTTGCGAGGATCACTTGCATGGGCCTCGATCAGCGGCAGATAGGACAGGAACGTCTCGTCCGGTTCCTTCTTCAAATGCACCGCTGCCCATGCCAGCATGGCGAAGGCGGTCCGACGGACGAATTCGCGCTCGTCATGGGCGAACTCTTCAATCAGCTGGCGCCAGAACGGCGTATCAGCGAACAGGTCCGAGACAGTGTCGACGACCTCCCAAGAATCGAAGTCGCCAGCCCAGCGGCGGCACTGTTCGATGGTGATCTCTTTCGGCTCGCCGGTGAACGCCGCCACAAGCCGCGCCTCGCGAATACCGGTGTCCCACAGCATCAGACCCCGTTCGTTGTTGCGCTTCAGCTTGCGGGCGAGCGGCCGCAGGTCCGAATTGCCGACGCCGAGCGCCGTCGCGATGTTGATGCCGAACCGCGCCAAGCCGGCTCGATTCTCCGCGGTGCCGATTGCCCTGAGGTGGGCGACGATCTCATCCGCGGTCCAGTCTGGATCGGGCAGGGGCATCGCCATAAAAGCCTATTTTTCCAGCCGCGCCAGCAGCGAGGACGTATCCCAGCGCTTACCGCCCATTGCCTGCACGTCCTTGTAAAACTGATCGACAAGCGCGGTCACCGGCAATTTGGCACCGTTGCGGTCGGCTTCCGCCAGGCAGATGCCAAGGTCCTTGCGCATCCAATCGACGGCGAAGCCGAAATCATACTTGCCGGCATTCATCGTCTTGTGGCGGTTCTCCATCTGCCAGGAACCGGCCGCGCCCTTGGAGATGACCTCGATCACCTTCTCGATGTCGAGCCCGGCCTTCTTGCCGAAATGGATGCCTTCGGCCAGCCCCTGCACGAGGCCGGCGATGGTGATCTGGTTGATCATCTTGGTGAGCTGACCAGCACCGGCCGACCCCATCAGGCCAACCATGCGGGCAAAAGCGTCGATGACAAGCCTGGCCCTGTCGAAAGCGTCCTGCTCACCACCGACCATGACGGTCAGCACGCCATTCTCGGCGCCGGCCTGGCCGCCGGAGACCGGTGCATCAAGGAACGAAAAGCCGCGCGCTTGCGCCTCCGCCGCCAGCTCGCGTGCGACCTCGGCCGAGGCCGTGGTGTTGTCGATGAAGACCGAACCCTTCTTCATCGATGTGAAGGCGCCTTCGGGACCCGTCGTCACCGAGCGCAAATCGTCGTCATTGCCAACGCAGGAGAAGACAAAATCCTTGCCCTCGGCTGCTTGCGCCGGCGTCGCCGCGAGGCTGCCGCCATGCTGGCCGACCCACTGCTCTGCCTTGGCCTTGGTGCGGTTGTAGACCGTGACGTCGTGGCCACCCTTGTTCCTCAAGTGCCCGGCCATCGGATAGCCCATTACGCCAAGACCGAGAAATGCCACAGATGCCATGAGCTTGCCCTTCAGAATGGAAACGAAATTTGCCGCGAAAGCTCTAGGCTCTGCGCTCAATTCGTCAAGACGCGTGTGACCAGATCGACTGGTGCAGCCAATTGAAAATGATCAGCGTTTCAGGTGAACGGTGATCCGGCGCTCGATCCATTCAACGCCATGGCGCAGGATCTCGACCATCACAAGATAGACGAGAGCGACCCAGATATAGGCCTGAATGTCGAACGAGTTGGCGAAGGCGAGCTTTGCATTGCCCATCAGATCATAGACCGTGATGATGGCGACGATGGCGGACGCCTTGACCATCAGGATCAGTTCGTTGCCATACGGCCGCAAGGCGACGATCAAGGCTTGCGGCAGGATGATCTTGCGCAATGTCTGCAGTTTGTGCAGGCCGAGCGATGCTGCCCCTTCCCATTGCCCGCGAGGCACGCTCTCGATGGCGCCGCGTAGAATCTCGGCCTGGTAGGCGGTGGTGTTGAGCGCAAAGGCAAAGACGCCGCAATTGAACGCGTCCTTGAAAAAGTCCCAGAGGCCGACCGACTGGAGTTCGACCCTGAACGAGCCCAATCCATAGTAGACTAGGTAGGTCTGAACCAGCAGCGGCGTGCCGCGGAAGAAATAGACATAGCAATAGGCGAGGCCGGACAGGATCCGGTTGCTGGACATGCGCCCATAAGCGACAGGCACCGAAAGTATCGCGCCGAGCACCATCGATATGGAAACCAGCGAGAGCGTTACCCCAAGCCCTTGCAAATAGGCCGGCGCATATTTGGCGAAGAAATCGGCGTTCCAGGCAACGACCAGATAGCTGACGATGCCTGCGCCGAATAGAATCCACAGGCAGACCAGCGCATAACCGGCGATACGCCTGCGCGGCCAACCCCGCGCCTGGGGCGGCGGCCGCTCGACGATGACGGCTGTGGCGCTCATCGCTGTGCCTCCCGCCGGCCAAGCGAGCGCAGAATTGCGCCGGTGGCGAAGGACGACACGACGGCAAGGCCAAGAAAGACCAGGGAGGCCACGCCGAAGAACAGGAAAGCGTGCTTGGTGACGCGGGCGGCAATGCTGGCATTGCGCAGCGTCTCGGCGAGGCCGACGACCGATACGAGCGACGTGTCCTTGAGCAGGCTGAGCCAGCAATTCTCCAGTCCGGGAAACGCGATGCGCAGCAGCTGCGGCACGATCACCTTGCGCATGGTCAGCCAGTTGGAAAGCCCGATGGCGTAGCCGCCCTCGTACTGGCCCTTCGGTATGGCGCGGAAGGCCGAAAGGAAAACCTCGCTGGCATAGGACGAGAAGATCAGCGCAAGCACGATCATGCCGGCGACGAAGCTGTTGACGTCGATGGTGGCGTCCGGCCAGAAATACCTGACGAGATGCTGCAGCAGTATCGGCATGCCGAAGAAGAACAGGAAAAGCGTTACCAACTCCGGCAGGCCGCGAAACACCGTGGTGTAGATATTGGCGGCAAGGCGCAGCGAAGGCTCTTCGGACTGCTTGGCGAGTGCAATGAAAAAGCCGATCGTCAATCCAATGGGCAGCGTGGCAAGCGCAAGCGCAACGGTAATCAGTGCGCCATAGGCGATATCGTCAAGCCAGCCATCGGGTCCCCAACTGAGAAGTGTCCATATGCTCTGGGCTGGCATCGACAGGTCTTATCTCCACGGCGTTCCCGAGACGAATAGAAAGACGGCGGAGAGTTCCCCGCCGTCCTCACCCTAATTTATCAGGACTCGGCGCCGTAGACGTCGAACTTGAAGTACTTGTCGTTGATTTCCTTGTATTTTCCATTGGCGCGGATGGCGTCGATGGCCGTGTTGAGCTTGTTGACCAGGTCGGTCTCGCCCTTGCGCACGGCAATGCCGGCGCCTGGCCCGAAGATCTCGACTGGTTGCGGCGACGGCTGGCCGAGGATCTTGCAGCAGGCGCCATCGGGCGAATCCAGCCACTGCTGCAGCACGACGATATCGTCCTCGATGGCGTCGAGACGACCATTGGCAAGATCTGCCTGCTCCTCGGGGCTGCTCGGATAGCCCTTGACGGTGCTGTCGGTGTAGGTTTTCGAGGCATAGTTGAAATGCGTGGTGGTGGTGGCCACGCCGATGGTCTTGCCGGCGAGATCTTCCTTGGTCACGCCTTTCAGCGTGCTGTCCTTCGGCACGGCGAGCGCTGACGGCGTGTTGTAGTATTTGTGCGAGAAGTCGACCTTCTCCAGCCGCTCTGGGGTGATCGACATCGAGGCGACGATGGCGTCGAACTTGCCGGCCTGAAGGGCGGGAATGATGCCGTCCCAATCCTGGGCGACGAAGGTGCACTTGACCTTCATTTCATCACAAAGCGCCTTTGCGATGTCGATGTCGAAGCCGACGAGCTGGCCATCGGCGGTGAGGTTGTTGAATGGCGGGTAGGCGCCTTCGGTGCCGATCCTCAGGGTCTTTTCCTGGGCCTGGGCTACGCCGAGCGTCAACAGCGCGGCCGAAGCGGCGAGCGCGATACGCAGTGCAATACGCATGATAATCCTCTCTTTGTGGTCCCGGCCGTCGTTCCAAACGGCTCTGTGGGCGGTGCTTTTGGCCGCCCGCTGGCGCGATACTCCCACTCTTTCCAAGAAAAAAGCAACTGCAAAACCACAAAGGTTGGGAAGGCTATTCCGCCGCTGCGTCAGCGCTCAGCCAGCGAGCCCCGTGGTGCGCTCGATGAAGTCGGCTATCGACTTTGTATCGTCGAGATCGAACACCGGCAGGGAACCGCCTTCAGCCGCGAAATCGGCGGCGACGGCGACGATATTGGGATCACTTGCCGAAAGCGGCGTGCGGTCTTTCGCGTCCAGCCGGCGGGTTTCGATCTTGCGGTGGGCCTCGCGCTTGTAGCCCTCGACCAGCACCAGGTCGCAAGGCGCGAGCCGTGATAGAATCACCTCCAGCGTCGGCTCATCCTCACCGCGCAGCTCGTGCATCAGCGCCCAGCGGGTTCCCGAGACGATCGCGACTTCCGTGGCGCCGGCCTGCCTATGGCGGTAGCTGTCGGCACCCGGCTTGTCGATGTCGAAATCGTGGTGAGCGTGTTTCACCGTCGATACTTTCCAGCCGCGCCGGACAAGTTCGGTGACCAGCTTTTCGGTCAATGTCGTCTTGCCGGAGTTTTTCCAACCGGTGATGCCGAAGACACGTCTGTTCATGATTTCATGCTGCAACAGACCTTCGGCAGCGACAAGATCATCAGGCTGGTTGATGTTGAAAAAGGGGTCGACCGGGTGACCCGCCGATGGAAGAAGCGGGAATTCCACTTCGACAAAACCGTGCCGGTCGATGAAAGCCGAAACCCGCCTGTTGTCCTCATCGACGAGAAACTGCCGCAGGCCGTCGCGACAGTCTGTAGGCCAGAGCGCGAAGGTCGGGTGCCGCTTGCCGCCCGAGCAAGCGACAGCAATCGAACCTGGATTTTGATCGGTGGCGACCGCCAGTCGCTCGACAAGATCCAGCGGCAGGAAGGGCGTGTCGCCGGCGGCTGTGACGATCGCCTCGCAAGCCGTGTTGGCAACGGCCCATTCGAGGCCGGTGAGGATTCCGGCAAGCGGCCCGGCAAAGCCGGTCACCGTGTCGGCAAGCACCGGCAGTCCAAAGCGCGAGAACCGCGCCGGATCGCCGTTGGCGCTAAGCGCGAGAGGGCCGATCTGCGGGCCAAAGCGCGAAACGACCTGGTCGAGCACGGAGCCGCTGCCAAGGGGCAACAGGGTCTTGTCGCCACCGCCCATCCGTCTCGATTGGCCGCCGGCCAGAATGATCCCCGCAACATCTCGTTTCATGCCATGGAGCCTGTACGCCAGCCGCTGGGAATCGCAAGAACCTTCAAATGAACAGGCTAGATCCCGTCCGGAACCATCGACGGTCCGGTGCTTTCGGCGACGATCTTTCGCCGGCCGACCACTCGCTCGCGGTAAAGCGCATAGAGGCCGGAGCCGATGATGATCGTGGCACCGACGATCATCGGCAGATCGGGAATATCGGCGAAGATGAACAGGCCAAGCAGGATCGACCAGATCAGGGCCGTGTAGCGGAACGGCGCGATGAAGGAGATGTCGCCCGAGCGCATCGCCATGATGATGAACTGGTAGCCGATGAGCACAAGCACCGCGGCCAAGGCCAACAAAGCCGTGCTGTTGCCCGTCATCGGTGTCCAGCCGCCCATCGGCGACAACAGCGCCGCGCCGACCATGGTCATGGCAAGCGCGGTGGCGGTCGAAACCAGGAGGGTCGGAATAGCCTTGGGAATGCGCTTGGTGCTGAGATCGCGCACCGCACAACAAGCGACGCTGGCCAGCGCCGACAGCGAGTAGATGCTGAACCCTTCGAAGCCAGGCCGCACGATGATCAGCACGCCGGCAAATCCGATGGCGATCGCCAGCCAGCGCCGCCAGCCGACAGCCTCGCCGAAGACAAGTGCCGCCCCCATCGTCACCGCCAGCGGCAGCGCCTGCAGCACCGCCGAAACATTGGCGATCGGCAAATGGGCGAGGGCGACGAGAAAACTCACCGTTGCGCCGGCCTCGCCGATCACGCGCATGGCCACCAGCGGCTGCAGCATCGAGCCCGGGCGAGCGAGCGCGCCGCGCTGCCAGGCGAGGAGGCCGACGAAAAGCGAAGCGAAAGCTCCACGGATCAGCATGACTTGCGCCATGTTCATCGATTGCGACGAGTATTTGGTGATGGCGTCATTGAGCGTGAAGCCGGCCATCGCCACCATCATGAACAACGCGCCGCGAAGATTTGGAGACAGGGGCAAGACGACTACCGGTTCTGCTTTGCGGCAAGCCTGTAACAGCCGGGCATGAAACAGCAACAGCAAAGGGCTGGGCCACAGCCCTGTTTGTGGCCCAGGAGATCGCCTGCGATGGCGGCGGAACCTACTTTTTCGGCGTCAGCACCTCGGTGCCATTGCCTTCCTTGCCGGCGATCGTCCATAGGCCGTGCAGCGAGCCGTCGTCCATCACCTTGTAGACGACGAGGCCGATATCCTTGTCCATGACATAGCCGGCGGAGAAGGCGTCATCGTTGCGCATGCAGATGCCGTCGGAAGATGAGCCGCCCGTCTCCCAGTGGATCGTGCAGGTCGTTCCGCTGGTCAGCGCGATGGTTGCCTCGCCGCCATAGGCGGAGCCGTCGAAGTTGGTGCCGGCGACCGTATAGGTTCCGCCGATCGACTGGGCGGCCGCTGGCACGGAAGCGAGGCCAAGCAGTGCAAGAGAAAGAACGAGTTTGCGCATGATGTATTCCCCCGTTGGATGAAACCGTCCCAAGCGGAAGGCTAGGCCGGAACGGACCAACGGTAAATCAGCGGAGCATTCGCGGATAAGGATTTGTTCGCGGTGTGGCCGAAATGCTCACGGTCCCGAAACGCTCATGGTCCCCCAAACTCTCATGGCTCCTTGAGACTGCCGGCGATGGCGCCGACAAGCGGGTCGTATTTCGACTTGAGGGCTGGCGGGTAGTCGATCCGGACCGTGCGGATGACGCCATCCCTGCCGAACAGGCGCCGCTCGTAAAAGATCTTTCCGCCCTTCAACCCAGACAACACCGCCCAATCCTTGCCGGACTTGCTGTAGGTGACCATGTAGCCGGCTTCGTCGCTGGCCTTCTCGGCTGCCACAAAACCCTTCGGCGTATCGTCGTCGATGTTGAGGATGCCCGAGCAGATCAGGCTGGCGCCATCGGCACTCAGCCATTCCTGTCCGTCGCCATTATCCGGCTCGGGCTGGCGATCGGTGAAGATCTCATCGGGGAACGTGCAGACGGTGCCGAAGCGCTCGTTCACATAGGTGAACGGCGCGGCGACCGCACTGGTCGCTGCAATTGCTGTGACAAACGCCAGGGATGAAGAACGTCGCCGCATGTCTCGCCTCCAAGCCAAATGACCAGGAAGGCAATCTTGCACGAATTCAGTAAAGAATCAGCCGCCCGTCACACTCATATGCCGCGACACCGATGGGCGGCTGGTGCGGCGGTCGATGATGAAGTCGTGGCCTTTCGGCTTGCGGCCGATCGCTTCGTCGATGGCGTCAGCGACCAGTTCGTTGCCTTCGGAGGCCCGCAAGGGCGCGCGCAGGTCGGCGGCGTCTTCCTGGCCGAGGCACATGTACAGCGTGCCGGTGCAGGTCAGCCGGACGCGGTTGCAGCTCTCGCAGAAATTATGCGTCATCGGCGTGATGAAGCCAAGGCGTCCGCCGGTCTCGGCGACATGGACGTAGCGGGCTGGGCCGCCCGTCTTGAAGGGAATGTCGGTCAGCGTGAACTGGCGCTCCAGCGACGCGCGCAGCAGCGACAGCGGCAAATACTGGTCCGTGCGGTCGGCATCGATCTCGCCCATCGGCATGGTTTCGATGACCGTCAGGTCCATGCCGCGGCCATGCGCCCAGCGCATCATCCCGGGCAGCTCGGCGTCGTTGAAATCCTTCAGCGCCACCGCGTTGAGCTTGACCTTCAACCCGGCCGCCTGCGCGGCATCGATGCCTTGCATTACCTTGTCGAGATGACCCCAGCGGGTGATCTTGTGGAACTTGTCGGCATCGAGCGTATCGAGCGAGACGTTGATGCGCCTGACGCCGCAATCGGCGAGTTCGGCGGCAAAGCGCGACAGTTGCGAGCCGTTGGTGGTCAACGTCAGTTCTTCCAGCGCGCCGCTTTCGAGATGCCGCGACAGCTGGCGCACCAGATGCATGATGTTCTTGCGCACCAGCGGCTCACCGCCGGTGAGGCGCAATTTCCTGACGCCCTTTTCGATGAAGACACCGCAGAGCCGGTCGAGTTCTTCCAGCGACAGCAGGTCCTTCTTCGGCAGGAAGGCCATGTCCTCGGCCATGCAATAGGTGCAGCGAAAATCGCAGCGGTCGGTGACCGACACCCGGAGATAGCTGATCGTGCGACCGAAAGGGTCGATCATGTCCATGCTTCAAACGCTTCCCGTGGCCGTGAACGGCGTCGTTATATACCGCTATGTGATACGATCCAGCCGTTCATTCAAGATAGCGGCTGTAGATCTTTGGTAACATCCCTGCGCCGACATAGCATGTCGGTCGGCTTTATCAGACCTTTTCCCGTTTGACGAAGCGGCGTAGGGAAGGGGTGAATGACACGGGATCGAACAGCATGACCGCGCCGAAGGAACTCCGGGTCTCGAAGGACCGCAAACTGCTGTCCGTCACCTTTCCCGATCACCAGCCCTTCGAACTGCCGGCGGAACTGCTGCGCGTCGCCTCGCCATCGGCCGAGGTGCAAGGCCATTCGCCCGAACAGCGGGTGACGGTTCCCGGCAAGCGCAATGTCGCTATCTTGAAGATCGAGCCGGTCGGCAACTATGCCGTGCGTATCACCTTCGACGATTTCCACGACACCGGCATCTTCACCTGGAATTACCTGCACACGCTCGGCCACGAGAAGGATGCGCGCTGGAACGCCTATCTCGCCGAGCTTGCGGAAAAGGGCTTGAGCCGGGACCGCTAGGCTGGCGCCGCCATTGTCGTCAAAGCGTCATCGAAGTGGGGTAGCGCCAGCGAAGGTTTGGAGACGAAAAAGATGTCCGTCATCACCACGGTCGAGCAGCTCGATGCGCTCTATGGCGTTCCAGGCGAGGCCTCGCTGGTCAAGGAACTCGACCACGTCATCCCGGAATATGCCGCCTTCATCGAAGCCTCGCCCTTTGTCGCGCTGGCGACCAGTGGCCCGGAGGGTCTGGACTGTTCGCCGCGCGGCGATCTCGCCGGCTTCGTGCGCATCCGCGATCCGAAAACCCTGATGATGCCGGACCGTCGCGGCAACAACCGTGCCGATTCGCTTCGAAACATCATCCGCGACCCGCGCGTCGGCCTGCTGTTCCTGGTGCCGGGATCGGGCACGACGCTGCGCGTCAATGGTCGCGCTCATATCACCACGGATACAACGCTATGCGCGTCATTCACGGTCGAAGGCAGGGCGGCGCGATCGGTAACCGTCGTCGACATCGATTCGGTCTACTTCCAATGCGCCCGTGCCATCGTCCGCTCCGAGCTCTGGAATCCGGCGAGGCATGTCGACCCGAAGTCGTTGCCGACGCCCGGACAAATCCTGGAAATCACCAGTCGCAAGAGCATCGACGGCGAGACCTACGACAAGGAATGGCCGGAGCGGGCGAAGAAGACGATGTGGTAAGTCTGGGCTGAAAGAGCCGCTACGCCTCCTTCAGCACCTCATAGATCTTGCGCATCTGATCGCCGATCATGTCGCACTGTTCCGGTGTCGACTGGCTCATCGCCTTCTCGATCAGCGCCATATGCACTTTCAGCGCCTGCATCAGCAGCGCCTCGCCGGCCTCGGTGAGCGCGAGCCGCAGGATGCGCTTGTCCTTCTCGTCGCCCTCGCGGCGCAGCAGGCCACGCGCCTCCAGCTGCGGCAAAAGCATGGTGATGTTGGAGCGACCGACGAGCAGCTTGCGGGCAAGGTCGTGCTGCGACATGCCGGGATGTCGGTAGAGGTTCATCAGCACGTCGAGCTGCGCCGGCTTCAAGTCGAGCGGCCCCAGCTTCACCGCCAGCGTGCGTTCAAGCACATGACAGGCGCGCGCCACCGCGACCCAGTTGCGAAAACGCGGGTTGTCCCAAGGTAGCTCTTGTTTATTGTTCATCTTTGAACTATTATGTTCATGCTTGAACGTATGGATGGATTCTCACTATGGCATCATTCGGGCTGAAGGTCATCCGGGGCGTGTTCGGTGCGGCCGAGCGTGTCGCGCCGCGGCTCACCGGACGCGCGGCGTTCGAATTGTTCTGTCGCACGCCGAACGTCAAGGCGCTCAGCGATGGTGAACGGCGCGCCATCGACCGTGCGGCGGAGTTCATGACCGAGGCGCGTCATCACCGGCTGAAGACCGCGACCGGCTGCGTCATGGCGCACGAGTTCCGGCCGGAGCCGGGCAGGGCGGCCGCCGGCACGGTGCTTGTCGTCCATGGCTGGCGCTCGCGCACCGAATATATGCGCGCGCTGATCGAAGGCTATCGCGCCGCCGGCCATAGGGTCGTTTCGCTCGATCTGCCCGGCCACGGCCAGTCGCAGGGCAGGCGGCTCAACATGGTCAATGCCGTCGATGCGGTGCGGGTTGCCGGCGAGTGGTTCGGCCCCTTCGTGGCGGCGGTCGGTCATTCTTTCGGCGGCGCGGTCGCCGCCAATGCCATCGCCGGCTCGGTCAAGAACATCCCGCCGCTGGCCGCCGGACGCCTGGTGCTGATCGCGGCGCCTAGCTCCCTGCCGGCGATCTTTGCCGACTTCAGCCGCATGCTCAATGTCGGCCCGCGCTCGCAAGCCGCCATGGCGGACCGGGTCGAGCATCTTTCCGGCCGGCCGCTGCACGAATTCACCGGCGACCGCCAGCTCGCCCAGGCGCCGGTGCCGACCCTGGTCATCCATGCGCAGGACGATCGCGAAGTTTCGGCCGACCATGCAAAGCGCTACGCCGGCGCAGGCGGCCATGTGCGGCTCTACTGGGCCGACGGGCTCGGCCACCGCCGTATCCTTGCGGACAAGGGTGTGGTCGAACGCGCGGTCGGCTTCGTGACGCATCGCGAGCCGACGCTGCTGCACTGAGCGTCGATCGAAATTATTTCTTCTTCTCGCCGGGTTCGATCGGCAGTCCGGCCGCCTTCCAGGCGGTGTAGCCGCCAAGGATGTGCTTGACCGGCGCAAGCCCCATGTCCTGCGCTGTCTTGGTGGCCAGCGCCGAACGCCAGCCGCCGGCGCAGAAGAAGACGAAGCTCTTTCCCGAGGCGAAGAACGGCTTGTGGTACGGGCTTTCGGGATCGATCCAGAATTCCAGCATGCCGCGGGTGACATGTTTGGCGCCGGGAATCCGGCCGTCGCGTTCCACCTCGCGAGGGTCGCGCAGATCGACGAAGATTGTGTCTTCCTCGTCGAGCAGCCCGGCTGCTTCCTCAGGAGAAACCACCTCGATCTCGGCGTTCGCCTCGTCCAGCAGTTCGCGATAACCCTTTTTCACGCTTTCATCCCTCCCGGCTTGCTGGCGAATTTCGATCACACCGGCCGGCGTTTGTCACGCCGCGTCGGTGCCGGAGCGCAAGCACCCTCGCTCCAGCCGTCACGATGTTGTGAAACCGTTCTGCAACAGACGTTCCAAAATTTATGAAAGCTTAACGAAATCGGTATGAATCAGTATAGTCGCGCCTTACATCCGCCATGCGGTGAGCGGGACGATCTAGCGTGCGGAACGGGAACCGGCTGCGGCCGGGAGCGGGTGATCCATGAAATTCCTCGGAAACAAGGCGGCCGTGATGCCGCTGATGGCGATCACGGCAACGCTCGCTTTCGGTGTGCCGCAAGCAGGCGCGCAGGGCCTCTTCGACATGCTTTTCGGCGGCGGCGTCAAGCACGCGCCGCAAGGCGAGTTTCCGCCGCCACCACCGAAGAATAAGCCCAAAGCGCCGGGCGGCGGTGGCAGCGTGAGAATCAGCGGCCCGTCCTATTACACCTACAAGGCCGATCGTCTGGTTCGCGTCGACTTCTCGGCGCTGGCGGCGACGCCGGAGCCGGCGGTGCCGCAGGATGCGGCTTTCGTGCCGTCAGTGACGGTTGCTGCGTTTCGGGATGCGGTTGCCAGCTTGAGTGATTACGAACTCTATGCCGAACCCGACATCGCCAAGGCGCTGATCGCCTACTACTCGGCCAATCCGGATTTCATCTGGGTGACGGGAACCAGCCTCAACAGCCGTGCTCAGGATGCGGTGCGCGTCCTTGGCGAGGCTTCAAGCTATGGTCTCACGCCCGCCGACTACACGGTCGAAGTGCCCGCCGCCGGTGCATCTTCGGCCGACCCCAATGCGCAGCTGAAAGAGCTCGTCCGTTTCGAGATGGCGCTGTCGGCGCGCGTGCTGCGCTATGCCCACGACGCCCAGAACGGCCGCGTCGAGCCCAACCGCATGACCGGCTACTACGATTTCCCGGCCAAGCCGCTCGACTTGCAAGGCGTGCTGAAAACGCTGGCGCATACCCAGGAGGTGCGCACCTATCTCGAATCGCGGCATCCGCAGAATGCGGAATACCAGGCGCTGCGCGTCGAACTGGAATCCTTGCAGGCAAGTGCGGAAAACGAAATCGTCGTCGACCCCAAGCTGTTGCTGAAGCCGGGCGAAACCAGCCCTGAACTGCCGAAGCTGCTGACCCTGATCGCGCGCAATCTCGATGACGAGATGGGCGGCGCCTATGGCGAAATCCTGTCCAGGCTGGCGACCAGCGAAGTCTACGACCCGGAACTCATTCCGATCATCAAGGCCGTGCAGCAAAAGGCAGGCATGAAGGGCGATGGCGTCATCGGTCCGCGCACCGTTGCGTCGCTGGCCGGAACATCCAAGGCCGACAAGCTGCTGAAGGTGGAAGTGGCGCTGGAGGAACTGCGCTGGCTGCCTTCCGATCTCGGCAGCCCGCGGGTCTTCATCAACCAGCCGGCCTTCACCGCGAGCTATATCGACAATGGCGAGGAAAAGCTGAAGACGCGTGTCGTCGTCGGCCGGACCACTAACCAGACCGCCTTCTTCTACGACCAGATCAAGCAGGTCGATTTCCATCCCTATTGGGGCGTGCCGCAGTCGATCATCGTCAACGAAATGCTGCCCAGGCTGCGCAACGATCCCGGCTATCTCGACCGGGCCGGCTACGAGGTGACGGATTCGCGCGGCAAGCGTATTCCGTCGTCGGCGGTCGACTGGGGCGCCTATGGCTCGAACATCCCCTACAGCGTGCGCCAGCAGCCGAGCGAGGCCAATGCGCTGGGCGAACTGAAGATCCTGTTCCCCAACAAGCACGCGATCTACATGCACGACACGCCGCAGAAATCCTTCTTTGAGCGTGACATGCGCGCGCTCAGCCATGGCTGCGTGCGGCTGCAGGATCCACGCGGCATGGCGGCGGCGGTGCTCGGTACCTCGGTCGACTATATCGCCGAGAAGCTGAAGCACGGCCACGCGACCGAGAATGTGACACGCACGATCCCGGTCTATGTCGCCTATTTCACCGCCTGGCCTGACCTGTCCGGCAAGGTCGAATATTTCGACGATGTCTACGACCGCGACTCGCGGCTGAAGCAGGCCTTGGACGCCACCGAGGCGGTGCGCTCACCGACGAGTTGAATGAAAAATTTCTTTATGCATGTCGTTGTCCCAAAACCGCTGCCCACTTTTGGGCGACATGCATTAGCGCTCCAGCAGCGGCCGCCGGAAGCCGGCGTCCCGCCCGGCGATCAGCCAATAGAGCAACCCGGCGACAAGGCCGGCGGCGGCGATGATGCCGATGTCGACCCAGCGCTCCGGGTCCATGTCCTCCGGCGCACTCGGCCAGATCAGGGCGAAACCGCCAACCGCGGCGGCGGCGCCGAAAACCATGTGCAGCAGCACATTGCGCAGCGAGAAGAACTCGGCGATCAGCGCGAAGATCAGCGTCTGCAGCGCGGTCACGACAATCGTCAGGAAATAGACGAACATGCCGAGTGGCGGGACCAGCAGGACCGCGATCGGCGAGACGCCCATGAAGTCGAAATAGCCGGGCGAGTTGGGCAAGGAACTGAGCACGGCATAGATCGCCGCGATGGCGATCAGGCCGACCAGAACCGACACGAAGTAGCCGGCCAGCATCATCAATATGCGCTTCATCACGTGTTTCGCGGTCGCCATGCCCATCCCCCAATGCGGCGCCTAACCCACAGTCAGCCATCAAAGGCGATCTGGCGCAAGGGGAGGCAGGGCAATCGCCTCAGGCCAGCGACCGTTTCCAACTCGTGGCGGAGAGCGCCAATTGTCGAAGTCGGCGCCGCCCCTCATTGTCCTGCCGGACATTTCTCCCCGTATAGTGACGGGGAGAAAGAGGATGGCCGCGGCGCCGGAGCCTTTCTACAGCGCTGAAGCGCTGACAATTGGCGAAATCGGCGGCGAGCGTCCCTCTCCCCGTCGCTATACGGGGAGAGGATGCCGGCAGGCAGGTGAGGGGCGGCGCGAGCGCCCGGAAAGACCGATGGCAACGGCTGGGAGTGGCCAATGATTCGCGTCCGAACGGCCTCCGACGACGACCCTTATTTTGGCTCGCCCGTCACGGGATCATAATTGATCTCAACCTTGGCCTTGTCCGACGTGTAGTAGGTGACGGTGTAGGCGCCGCTATCCCAGTCGACCTCCTTCACATAGAGAAAGCCGTCGCGCTTCTCGACCTTGGCGAGAATGTCAGACAGTTTCTTGGCATTGGACGGCGGCAGCGGAGCATCGTCCGCGGCAAAGGCCGGCCCGCCGGCGAGAAGAACGGCGACGCTGGTCGCCAGGAGCAATCTGGACATGGTTTTCCCTCAACTTTCCTGGGACAGAAACTCGCTGCCATGCCGGTTTGTTCCGCGGGTGGCATGCCGGGCCATCTCAGCCGACCGGCTTGCTACCTGTTCGAGGGGCTGCCGCCCGCCTAACTTACGCGGCGCGTCGTTGAGCGGGGTGGAGACCTGAACGGGTTCGACGAGGGTCGACGGCGGTCACGATGCCGTGGTGGTGATCGCAATAGACGCGATCCGGCGAAGTTGGCCCAGCACAAAAACGATAACCGCCGGGTACTGACCGGTCTTCGCTCACCGGGAAGCGGCACTGATAGACGCCCAGTTGAATGAGTGGGACGTCTCTCGAAGTTGGTCTGATATTTTCAGGCATGGTTTTTCAGGTTCCTAGTTCATAGTCATTGCCCGCTGACGGCCGCGGTGCGACCGCGTCAGGGCGAGCTTCTCTCGTTTTGGAGGGCTGTGGATCACCATATGGTGTTGGTCGCAGCGTGAATGAAGCCCGGGGCCCTGCTTTCGGAAGCCAATTGTTGCGACTTAAGGCCACACTTGCCGCTGGGGTGCGCGAAGGCATGGCGGGCGATGTTGTCGTCCACAGATCGCTCCGCCCCCGGGTTAATTGGCAGGCGGGGTGAGGGGTGGCTTGTGGGGGCCCCCTTCAGGCCTTGCGCTTCGCGATTGGTCGGCTGCCGCTTCTGGCCGCGCCGAGCTTCGTCGCCGCTTTGGCGGCAGCTTTCGGAGCTTTCGACTTCGTCGCTGCTTTGGCGGCTGGAGCCTTTGCAATGGCAGGCTTCGCAGCGCGGGCAGTGAGAACAGAGGCGGCCACAGGCCTTGCCGGGTTGGCAAAAGCACGCGGCATTGCTTTGGCGGCAGTATGTTTTTTTGCGGCGGCAACCGCCACGTCCCGCTTGCGGTAAACCTTGGAACGCACAGAAGCGGAGTCCGCAGTCGACCAGCGTGATCCGGTCTCCGATGCAGGCGGCTCGACGGCCTCGATGCTCAAGCGCAGACCCATCGCGTGAACCACCTTGATAACAGTCGCAAATTCGGGACGGCCCTTGCTGTCGAGTGCCCGGTAGAGGCTTTCGCGGGATAGCCCGGCAGCCTTGGCGATCTGCGTCATACCGCGCGCACGGGCGATCTCGCCGAGTGCCGCCGCCATCAGCGCGGGATCGCCATCGGCGAAAATCTCGTCGAGGAAATGCGCAATGGTTTCCTCGTTATCGAGGTTCTTGCTGACATCCCAAGCTGTCGTTTCAACTGTCATTCAAAATACTCCTGCGCGAGTTTCTTCGCCCTTGCGATATCGCGCCTTTGACTGCCCTTGTCGCCACCGCACAGCAACAGCACCACAGCATCGCCGTGGCAGGCGAAGTAGATGCGATAGCCTGGCCCGTGATCGACGCGCATTTCACTAACGCTCTCGCCCACCGGCTTCGTATCGCCAAAATGGCCGGTATGCCGGACACGAAAAATGCGGGCGTCGATGCGACCGCGCGCGGCATTTGGCAAGTCACCATACCATTTGGCATAGACCTTGGTCTGGCGGATTTCCATTCATTGCCCTGTCGCCTATAGGCCACAATATAGGCACGCTAGAAAACGCGCAAGGGTTACCTGCAAGTGCCTTGCTTAGCCGCAGCCACTGCGCCGGCACCGCAGACGGCGGTTGAAGAGTCCGGCGGGTGCCCCCGGGTTATCGGCTGGCCCTTGGGGGGCCGTCATGTGGGGTCCCGCATCCGTGCGCGACCGTTGGCTTTCAGAGCCCTCAACCGGCCAGTTCTAGGAGGGCGAGCCGCGGGAGCGGATACATTTTGTCAGCAGACAGTGTGGTCGCGTCCCAGGGGAATCGGGTGAGTTAATTATCGTGAGATGACGCTTACGAGGAATTCGTCGTCCCACGCCGCCACTTTTCGTTTCAATC
>NZ_JAMYKV010000061.1:0-33388 GCF_040317535.1 Mesorhizobium sp. M1409 | reverse complement strand
ACCCTCGAAATTGTCACTTCAAACGAATGCCGAAATTACTTCCTCGAGGCCGGCTATGACCGAACCTAAAATCATCCCGCTCTAGGTGTTCGCGAATAGACCAGAGGGAGGAGATGGCCGACAAGTCGGCCACAACCTACGTGGTCAGTGTTTTCGAGAAACCGCACTGGCGGACCGTGCTGACCACCAAAGACAAGGCCAAAGCTGTGTGGCTGCGGCCAAAGAGATCGGCGACAAGGTGCGAATCGAAGAGATCACACCGAAGACGAAGAGGCGCTAGGGCCGCGCCCAGTCTTGCACAATGCTTCTGAATGCCGGCGTTGTAGCGCGAGTTCCAGGACGAGCCTGTGAACCCGCATTGTCTGGACAGGTTCGCATTGTTGGACGTGACGGCCTTGGTGGCATAGGTCGCGCAATCGCTTGCTGCGAAAGCAGGGATCGTCGCGCATATAAAGACCATTACCCAACGCTAGTCTCATCGAGAGTCACCGCAGCTAAAGATCCCTTTCCATCGGCCTTGCGCATCTTCGCCAAGCGATACGGATACGAGCTGCATCTTCACACCAACCCCACCCTGAAATCCTCCAGAACCTGAGCCAGCCCTCGCACGCCGAGAAGGGTCATAACACGCTTCGCCTGAAGCTTCGATGTTGCCCGATCGTAGATCGCAAGATTGGTCGCGCCATTGAGGCGAGAGGGGTAAATGATTCCATCGGGCTTGGACGGATGCTCGTGAAACGCCAGCGACCACCGGCGTGCCAGGTTCTGGCGCTGTGCCCGAACGACATCGGTCGGCACCCCCATTCTGACGGCGTTGTCATCTCTGAGGTCGACCAGCCGTAGGTCTGTCGTAGTCGCGATCTCCGCATAGCGCCGTCGGGTCAGCTCCACTTCCTCTATTGGAAGATCGTCAAGGATTCCTTCGCGCCGGTCGCGGAGCACCGTCTCGAGGAAGCAAACCTTCAGGGAGTCGCCGAGGTAAAGAACGCCAAACCGGTTGGCTTCACCGCGGCGTCGAGGATCGCTGAACCGGCTCGGCGACTTCCCGTATCCCAACGGATCGGGGTAGGTGCTCCAGTAGATCCGACCGAATGTCCGACCCCGCGGTATGGTCTCGATTTCGAGGTTTGCACGCCCGAAATCGGTTGGAGGTGGAACGCCCGGCATTCAGTCGAAATCGCCCCTGGCCATGCCTTCCGCCGCGGCCAAAACCGAGGCGTCATCGCCTTGTTGAAGGGCTCGAAGGCCGGTCCGGCCATCGAGGGCGCCATGGCGCGACACCAGAAACCGATAGACGGCCCAGGCACTATTGCCCAACATGGCATGCAGCGCTGGCAATGCGCCGAGGGGACGACCGTCCTTGTCGAGTTGCCAGACAGGAAAGCGGAAACCGCGTTTGGCGCCATCGATCCCGAGCACCTGTCCGCTTTGCCGCCTGGCGTTGACCGTCACCCGCGACGTGCCGAGCAGCTTGGCAAAGGCATCCGCGCTCAGCATGTACTCGCCGGCGACAATTTCGGCGACACGCTTGCGGCCACGCGCGCGCGCTCCGGCAAGAGCCGCCTCGAGATCGGCATCCATGCCCGTGTCCTCGACGGGAAAGATGTCGTCTGAGGCGATCGGTTGCTCTTCGACCGGCGTGATCGTCTGCGCATCAGCCGCCGCATCGACCTCTACCCGAAACGATACGCGATGGCCGATCTTGCGGCTGCGTGCGATCGCTTCCTGATAGCGTTCGAGCACTACCTTCTTGAAGACTGCCTGTGCCGGCAGCTTTGTGGTGAAACTCAGGGCGGCGAATCCCGCATGCGATGCGGTCCCGCTATGATTGCTGCGTTTTGGAGCGGCCATGATGAGAACCTCCTGCTGTCACCCAATATGGTTGCAGATCGCAAGTTCGTCAAGTTCGATAATTTCGTAAAGTTGGTAGCGAATGGCTGCGGACTAAACAATTCCCCATGCCCGAAACCTCCCCCTGCCCGTCATCTCGCGCAGACCAAGCTCACCGACCATGTTGAGCGCTCCCTGTTTTGTCACCTTTAGCCTGTCCTGGATCATGCCCGCCGAAACGAGCGGCCGCGACATGACGAGCTCGACCAGGCCGGGGAGTTTCGAGCTGGCGCGCCGTTGTTTGAGTCGCCGCTCCATCTGGCTTTTGGCCAGCACCAGCCGATCGTGTTCCTTCTGGCCAGCCAGCGCTGCGTCGTGAATGGCATCGAGCCAGGCGAGCAGCCGATCGCCGCGATTGCGCGCCCGCCTCCGCTCGCGCGGAATGTTTTTCGCGCCGAGATGAATGCAAGCGAGATGGTTGGCGGCGAGTCCTTCCTGTCGCAGCAGTGCGGCGACGAGCAGCGGCCCGAGCCACGTGGCATGCTGCAGCACCTCGATGTCCGACCAGGCTTCGAGCAGGACTGCAGCGCGCAGGACGACCGGCAGATCGCGTGCCCCGGCGACAACGGCCTGCCATTCGGCCAGCCGTTCTTCTTCATTCCAGTCGAGATCGTAGATTAGGCCGTTTTGCGGCTCCGGCCGGCCCTCCTTTCGAGCCGGCACGTCGGCGCCATTCAGAATCCTGGATGAGCGCGCCAGGACGGCATCGATCTCGGCAAATTCTTCGGCCAGCCGGTCGGCCTCAGCGTCATCGCGATCGTCGGCTTCAAAGGAGCTGGCTCCAGCCCCCTCCCCGTCCCGGCTTTTTTGGCCCGCCGCCGGCATGGCGCCGCCGCGACCGGTCAGCGCCAAAAAACCGTCGCGGCTGAGCGCCCAGTCCGGCTTTTGCGCAAAAATCCGCCGGCGGGTTCGCAGCACCGCGTGCGCCCGGGTGAGTTCGTGGGTCGGGGTGCGGATGTCCATGTGGGCGTCGTGCAGCACGAGGTCCTCGAGGTGGACGAGTTCGCCCTCGAGCCAGAGCGCGGAAGCCGCGTCGGCAAAATGCTGGCGCTCGACAAAGCCGTCGCGGACCGGCGAACGGGCGACCCGCTCGTCGAGGCGGACCAAAACCTCGGTCGCGCGGGCAACCGGCCCGATCAGGGTTTCCAGGGGCAGTTTGTCGAGCGTGTAAGCCATTGTTTTCATGATGGCTGATTCGCGTTGGTCAAGCTAGCGAGGGTATCACTGGACTTACATCGTGTTTGTTCAGGGACAAAAATCACTATTGATAATGACCTCTTATCGATAGTGATTGATTTGACCGCCAAAAAGGCGCTAGATTCGGCGCAAAGCTCGCCGCGAAGGCCGCAGAAACCCGCCTGGAAGACGTCTTGATGGAGACTGCCTTGTTACGCCGTGCGCGGCGTGCTCGTGTGCGTCTGGCCTGTCGCGATGGCGACAAACCGGCGCTTGACCGCGGCAAACAACGCCGGCGGCAGCGGCCCGCAATAGCCGCTCTCCGTCTCCAGCGGCCGGACGTCGGGCCCCGGCTAGGCGAACCGGTTGCTTTCCGTCAAAACGATCCACGACCGCTCGCCGTCAAGCCGCAAGCGCAGCTTGACCGCAGCCGGGATCTCGATGGCATCATCGGGATCGGACGGCGGCGTATGGGTGATAGGCAGGACCCGGACGACCGGCGAGCCGTCCTCCTGCATGGCGACCAGCGCCAGCACCAGGCAGGGCCGGTCCTTGTCGCCTTCCTCGCGGCCCTCGCGGTGCTGCCAATGCCAGAGATAGGAATAACGGAAGACGTGGCCGACCTTGATTTCAGCCGGCAGCATTTTTTGCCGTCAGGCTTTTTGCGCCGGCGGGTTTTGACCCAGAGAGTTCGTCGTTGAGATGGTCAAGACCCGGCTCCATTTCGGAGGCTTCGACCGCGGCGATCTCGTCCGCGCCGAGCTCCGCTGTCAGTTCGACCCGCCGGTCGCGCTTCGACAGGCGGACAAAATCCTCGTAGGCCAGCAGCACGGTGCGCGGGCGGCCGTTCTTGGTGATAATGACCGGATCACGGACGGCGGCATCCTGATAGGCGCCGAAGTTTTTCGAGACAGCGGCGGCGGTGACGGTGGTGGTCATCGGCGAGACTCCTTTGTTCCGGAATATACGGGCTTTACGGGCTTTCCGCAAGTATCGGCGGCTAACCAGAGGGAAACGAGCCAGTGACAGGGCAGCTTGCCAACGCCAAGACTGCTGAAATCGTCGCGAGACGGGCCGAAGCCCTCGACGCGCTCGATTCCGTGCTGCCCTTCGACCGTCGCGATTTTCTGGCCGGGCTTTTGACCGATGACGACGTCGCCACCCTGCGCCACCTGGCGAAAGAAGGCATCGGCGCAAATTCTCTGCGGGCGCTGGCCTCCGACCTCGGCTATCTCGAGGCCTGGGCGCTCGCCGCGACTGGACAGCCGCTGCCCTGGCCAGCGCCGGAGGCGTTTTTGATAAAATTCGTCGCCCACCATTTGTGGGATTTCGCGAAACACGAGACCGATCCAGCGCACGGCATGCCCGAAGACGTTGCGGCGACGCTGAAATCCCAGCGGCTTTTGCGCAGCGACGGACCACACGCGCCCGCCACAGTGCGCCGACGCCTGTCGAGCTGGTCCACCTTGACCAAATGGCGCGGACTTGTCGGAAACTTCAACGCGCCGGGGCTGCAAAGCGCAATAAAGCTGGCGGTGCGCGCCAGCGCCCGTCCGCGCGGCCGCAAGAGCAAGAAGGCGGTGACCGCCGATATTTTGACCGCCCTCCTGAAAGCCTGCGCCGGCGACCGTCTCGTCGACCTGCGCGACCGCGCCCTTCTCATCACCGCCTTTGCCTCCGGCGGCCGCCGCCGCAGCGAGATTTCTGCTCTCCGCGTCGAACAGCTGGTCGAGGAAGAGCCCGTTCCGGCCGATCCAAAGAATCCCGACGGCGACAAACTGCCGTGCCTGTCGATCCGACTCGGTCGGACCAAGACGACACAGGCCGACAGCGACGCTTTCGTGCTGCTCGTCGGCCGGCCGGTGACGGTTCTGCAATCGTGGCTCGAACGCGCCGAGGTCACCGAGGGCGCCGTCTTCCGCGGCATCGACCGTTGGGGCAATCTCGAAAAACGCGCGCTCACGCCGCAGGCCGTCAATCTGATCCTGAAGCGCCGCGTCGCCGAGGCCGGACTCGACCCGGCGGCGTTTTCCGCCCATGGCCTGCGCTCTGGATATCTCACTGAAACCGCCCGTCGCGGCATTCCGCTGCAGGAAGCCATGCAGCAGTCGCAGCATCGTTCCGTGCAGCAGGCTTCCAACTACTACAACGAGGCCGAACGAACGCTCGGAAGGGCAGCAAGAATCATCGTTTAGGAACCCGGACCGCCGGTTGCGGCGCCGTCCACCATCTCCATCCGCCGCTCGGCGGCAAAGTCCATAATCTCGCGCAAAAGATCAGCGTCAGGGGTCTTCACCACGAGCGTGCGGCGGTTCATCATGTCGTCGGTCATCGGTGGGTCCTTCGAATCAGGTTGGTGTGAGCAACTCGACCTTGCCAGCGACATCGATGCCCCCGCTACGCCGCTCGCTACAGCGTTGTTGAGAGCGCGCTCGCGGGCGACTTCGTCACCGCCGGGTACACCATGCGGCGGGGCACTATCGAGAACAGCTCGTGGTACCGACCTCTGATGCGTTGGCATCTATATAGGACGCCGAACGACAATGCCCGTCAGCTTTAAAGACATACTGTTGGCTTTCGAATTCGTCAGTTCTGGGGGCACGGGAGAACATCAGGCCTTTCTGTGCAAGCAGTCAGGCACGCTCTACTGGCATTCCGAATTCACGGGTGATTTGGACGAATTGCCGGATGATATCGACGACAGCGACAAATACGCCCAAATACCTGACAAGAAAGAACTCGACCTGGGCAAGCCGCTCGCACTGGACTTCGCACGCCAATTTCTGCCTGACAACGTCGGTGACGTTCAAAAAATCTTCAGCAAAAGAGGCGCGTACGCAAGATTCAAGGATCTGTTGCAGCGAAGGGGTGCACTCGATCGGTGGTACGCTTTCGAAGCGAATGCGGAAGAAAGAGCGTCACGTGGTGCGATCACAATTCGATCGAGGTCGGTGACTGATACCGCCCCCGAAAGCGTCGCGCGACACCTCACGCCGCGTTGCCGAGGCCGGGCTCGATCCGAAAATGTTTGTCCGCCCACAGCCTGCACTCCGGCAATCTCGCTGAGGCTGCGCGAAGCATGCAGCAGTCGCAGCACCGCCGTTCAGCATCACAATGACGCGGAACGGACCCACGGACGGGCCGCGCTGTGATCACATAGGACCGAGCCGATTGATGTTCCTGTCAGTGAGATGCCGCAGGTGAAGCGCGCGTTTCGTCGCTCTCAGCAACTTCCCTAGACAGGGCTCGCAGCACAGCTTCCGGCTCCCGTTCCATGATCCGGAGCAGCGTGCGCGCAGCGCCGCTGGGCTGCCTCGTCCCCTGCTCCCATTTCTTGTAGCCGGACGGACTGGTTCCGAGCACGGTCGCCATCTGGTCCTGTGTAAGGTCCAGCCTCTTGCGGATCCCCTTCGCATCAACTGTGCCGACATCAACCGCATGGACCTGCGTTCCCGGAACGTCCTTGCCCTGAGCGTGAGCCAGCGCCTCGGACATCGCCTGGATCAGGTCCGCTCCAAACTTCGTCATCTCGCTCATATCTTGCTCCTGTTCGCTGCCTTGATCGCTTTCGCGAACGCGGCTACGGCCTTGGCCTCTTCCGGCTTCAAGTCGGTCTTCTCGTTCTTTCCATACGCCAGAAGCGCATAGATTGGCGCCTCCTCGCTGTACCAGTAGTAAATCACGCGGGCTCCACCGCGTTTGCCCTTTCCCTTGACGCCGAAACGCAACTTGCGAACACCACCCGCACCGGGAATTTCATCGCCCGCCTAGGGGTTGGCCGCCAGGAAATCGATCAGTTCCGAGCGCTCCTCTTCGGTGAAAAGTTCAGTGGCCTGCTTGATGAAGAGCGGCGTCTCGGCGACAGTCTGCATACTACTCCTATAACCCAATGGGTTAGTAAATGGCTTACGCAAAGGGAAAAGTCAAGGCGTGTGTCGCGACACTCGCCTCAAACGTTCCTTTTCTGACACATTGCAACTTCGCAAAAATCGACCCAAAATACGCCGCAGGGCCAAGTCACGCAGACAGCTCACACCCTTCCTCGCCCCCCTTGCTCGGCTAATGCACGGGTCTCCACCGAAGACCAACTCAATGACGCCCAGGTCGACGAGCTCAACGCCACCGGCTGTCATACGGTTCACCAGGAACATGGTTCCGGCGCCTCTCGCTCCCGCCGGTGCTGGCGAAGCTGATGTGTGAGATCGCCGCCGGCGACGTTCTCGTCCTCGTGCGGCTCGACCGCCTCGCCCGGTCGGTCAGCCATCTGTTGGAGGTCATCGAGCAGCTTGAGACGCGCGGCGTGCATTTCCGCTCGCTCCGCGATCCGATTGATACGTCGACGCCGCAAGGCATGTTCTCGAGGTCGATGGCGCTATGTGCAAAAGCAGCTCGGCCATGCCTCGGCCGAGATGACGCGGAAATACCAGCGCCGACGTGACCGGTTCCGCGTCAATCTCACCAAGGCCTCGGGGTTATAGGCGACACAAAGCCCCTCCCCGTTACGCGCCAAACAGCCGCCTGTCCCAGTAGACGGGCTGGTGCAGACTTGTCTGGATCCTTGAAAACTCCGGATGCGCCGGATTGATCAGCACATTGCAATCGAGACGCGCCACGGCACTCGGCACCAGCAGAATGACGCTGCGCCGTTCTAAACACCAGGTTTCGCCAAATCCCTTGCTCACCGTCGCCGGCATCGTGTCCCAGCCGGGCAGTGACGGCTGGGAAAAGACCTCGTAGCTCAGCCCGCGCGGAATTGTGATTTCGATGTAATGCTGGTTGGGCGGCAGTCGGCCGCTGCCATGCACCAGCTTTTCCAACAAGGCCGTCGAATAGTGCTCGCTGGTGTAGATGATAGGACTTCCGGGCGTGTTCCATCGCCCTGGCGCGATTGTCGAGCCGGTCGCGTCGTAGATCGGGTAGGTGCCGGCCGGATCGCCGATGCGAAAGGACGATAGCGTGCGATCGAGAGTCTGCGCCGTCACGCAGCGCTGCCGTACTTCAGACCTCCGAGGATATCGACCACCATTTCGGCGCCGAACTCGCTCAGGATAACGACGTCGATCGGTCGCTTGTCCTCAATCATCGGGTGCGGCCGAAACAAGAAACCACGTGCTTCCTCTTCGTTGTGCCAGACATCGACAGCAAGACTCCAGACGCGCGCCACGCGGGCCAATCGTGTGCCCTCGTCCGACGAGAGACGATGTACCGCCTTGCGCCGCTCGTAGGTCGCCTTGGGGATCAGCCGGTATTTGAACTGAGCATCGCCAGGCGCCAGAAGCTGCGCAACGCGCTCGAGCGCGCCGATGGGAAGTCCATTCTCGATCCGGGAGATCAGCCCGAAAGGCGACCGTGACGCCACCTCCTTAACGGGCAGCCCCAACACGTCGGCGACATTTCCAAACGCCAGCATTTCACTCTCCATTCCATGTGAGGCAAAATATAGCCTCACATGATGCGCCATGCAAGCCCCGCATCAGCGCGAACCGATCCGCCAACGGTTACCCAGTCATCTTTGCCGTCACACCGTTCGCCTTCAACGCCGCCATCAGCATAGGCCCGACCGAAAACTCCCCTGCCCTCGCCTTTTCGGTTAGAACCCGCAGATAACCGCCGGCCGAGTTGATGTGCTGTGCCCTTTGCAAGATGCAGGCAATCACGATGGCGGCGGTCTCCTGGCCCATCACATGGCAAGCCTCCTCGTATGCCGAGGGCGAAATACCAAGGTAGCCTCGTACCTGGACGGCGGTGATCATCAAATCGCGCCAGTTTCCGATGCCGTGCACGGCATAGTCTGAAATTTCAGGGCAGGCTTTCAGCACAAGTCCTATCGGATAGCTTTTCGGTTTCGCGTCGTCTGCCCGCCTTGGTTCGACCGCCGCCCTGCTTTTCTCCAAAGCCGGTTCAAATACAAAAGTGGAGTCTGTGTTTGAATCAGATTGCTGCCGCTCATTTTGGGACTCATTGGCGCTAGGATTCGTGGAATTCATGAAGTTTTCCAACATCATGTCCACTTCGTCATGAAGTCTCGTCAGCTCGGCAACGATTGCCTCCAATTCGCATAGCCCTGCCCGCCGCGGAATTGCATCTACAATGGCCCTGAACCGTCTCCACATGGCTCCCCAGTCGCCAGGAACGCCCTCCGCGATCGCAGCCTCGACAAGCTTGTGGATGTCGCGACGATGAAGCGTGATCCGCTCCCTCATTAACCGGAGCGCATGGCTGTCGGCGCGCACCTGTTCGGCAGCATGCTGAAACTCAACGGCCCGCGTCAGCAGCGGCGCCAGTGAGAATCCGAACGCCTCCTCAATGGCGCCACCCTTCCCTTTCCGGGCGAACCTTTTGCCGTTTGGACTGTCCCGACGGATGATCAGGCCGCAACTCACCAGCTCAGCCAGATGTCGCCGCAATGTGGAACTGGGCATACCGTGTGTGCGCAGTGACAACTGCGCGTTCGAGGGAAAGACCATCAGGCCGTTTTCCTCGCTGATCTGGTCGTCGGGATAGAACGACAAAAGCCCGCTCAGCACGGCCAGAGCGCGATCTCCCACACCTACGACGGCCCTGCCCTCGCACAACCAACGATAGACCTGCCACTTCTCGACGAGAGCTCCATCAGGAATCTCTCGCGATGCCGCGTTCGCTTGCACCAGCGCAAGCGTCATCGGCCGCCGCCCAAAGGGCGTCGTTCCATACCCACTCTCCATTTCCCTCACCTTTCAATCAGGCAAAAGAAATCCGCTCGCCGAAACGACGCCACGACTCTTGACAGTGATTCGAGGAAGTGCGATTCTCAGCTTGCTACAGACTTGAGAAGGGCTTCCGCGACGGTGACGTTCGGGGGCCTTTTTCTTTTGCGGTCTTAGTCTCCTGTTTTCTTCGCCATTTCCGACTCCCGAAAAGCCTCGAAAAGCTCATCGAGTTTGCCGGCAATGAACGCGCCGAAGGGCGACGCTTCCTTGGACTTCAAGGCAAGCGTAAACACTTTTCCCGTGTCGGTGATCTTGGCGCGAACCGATTTGTCCTGGGGTGCCCAAGCCCGCTCCTGGGGCTTCGATGGCGCCCGCGGGGGCTTCACCGGGGCGCTCACAAAGTCGAACAGACGGGCAAAACGGGCCTCACTACCGGGCTGCGCGAAATCGGCGATTGCCACGCACTCCGCTGCCCTCGCCGCGGCACCAGGATGCTCCATGCGCTTGGCAAGCTGCCACCAGCGGTCGCGGCCAATGCCTTTGGCCGCGCCCACCGCAAAAATGACCTGCTCTGGAATGTTGCTGATCACAGAACGCATCTTCGAGAAGGTCGTGTCGTCGAGCGCAAGAGCTGATTTCACCGTGTCAGGCGAATGGCCTCGCTTGAGAACGCGGTCTGCAAAAAGCGTCCGCTCGATGAAGGACAGATCGACTCTGGCGGCGTTCTCCTGGCCTTGGGCGATGACATGGTCCCTATCGTCCATCTTCTTGACGACAGCGCGTACAGGCCTTTCCAACTGCCGGGCAACCCTGACGCGCCTATGGCCGAAGACCGTTTGAAAGCGTCCCGGAGTCTCAGGGTGAGGTCGGACCAGGATCGGAGAATCCTGTCCTCGTTCACGAATTGCCGTCAGCAACTCCTGAAACGCATCATCGTCATCGTCCATACGGTCCGAGACGAATGACGTGTCGACCAGAGCCGGATCGAGATCGACGACTGAACTCTTCGAGAGCTCCTCGAAGGACTGTATGATCGACCGTGATGCGCCACGAACGGCGTAGCCGGAGACGTCCTGGCCATCGGCAATTGCCGTTGCGGGACCCATGACACTGCCGAAAATGTCCTTGCGTGCCATTCAATCGCTCCGATTCGCGGTTAGTCGACTGATTTCACGATCAAAATTTCCACTTTTTACTGCCGTAAACCGCGCTGTCATGACCGCCCCCAGGCGCGATGGACAAGAGCCGTGATCTCCGCGTTCACTGCGTCCAGCGATTCAAGCGCCCGGTCATAGGTAGAGCGGGTAAAGGACGATCTCTCGACTTCGTAGAGCGTCTGTTTCGTCAGACCCGCATCCGAAATCGCCGTCGACTTGAGCATGGGATTCTCGAGGATCTGGCCGGCAAGCATCGACTGCATGAAGCCGACCATCTGCGCTTGCGGAATGTCTGTCGGTTCGTACCGCGTGATCAGGTAGCGAAACCAATCGAGCTCGATCGCCGCACCGGCGGCTTTGATGGTTTTCAAAATTCCGCCGAGCATCAACAGGAACTGGCTCATCGACATCAGGTCGAGCATTTGAGGATGAACGGTGATGAGAACGGACGTCGCCGCCGACATGGCCGTCAAGGTCAGATAGCCGAGCTGGGGCGGGCAATCGACTACAACGACGTCGTAACGGTCGTCGACCTCGGACAGCGCCTTTGCGATCCTGGTGAAGAACTGACGGCCAGCACTGGACGATTTATCCTGCATGGCGAGCGGCGTGTCGTACTCATACTCTTGCAGCTCGAGATTGGCCGGAATGATATCCAGGCTCGGAAAGTTCGTCGGCACGATCACGTCGGAGATCGGCAGGCGCTTGTCATCGTAACGGATCGCCTCATAGAGCGAGAGGTTCTGATCGAGTTCGGGCTGGAAGCCATGCAGGGCGGAGAGCGAAGCTTGCGGGTCGAGATCGATTGCAAGGACACGGTGGCCGGTCAGAGCCAAGTGCTGGGCGAGGTGGGCGGCAGTCGTTGTCTTGCCGCTACCGCCCTTGAAGTTGACGACAGCAACCACCTGGAGCTTGTCTCCAGGCTTGCGATGCGGAACATACTTCTTGACCTCGGTCCTGCCGTGCTGGTCCAGGAAATGGCGAAGTTCGAGCATCTGTGCGGCCGTGTAGGAGCGTCGGCCGGAAGGGACCTGGTCAGGCAAAGGTCCCTTGCCTTCGAGGTGAAGCCGCTTCAGATTGTTTTGCGATACACCAAGATAGTGGGCGACTTCCGCCATCGAAAATGGACGCAGTGTCTTCGTCGCATTGGGTGGAAATTTCTCCATGCGAAGCTGATTGAGGCGTCGCGATATCTCAGCACCCTGCTCGAGAATCTTGTCGTCGAACTCGAAGCTTGGTAGCCGCATGGCGATATTCATTCTCGTCGAAACCCGAATTGGCGCTTTTTGCGATGAAACTATTCAACAAGCGCCATTAAGCTCCGATTCGGAAAGCCCGGCAAGAAGTTTTAGGTTAACAGAAGGTTAACGGCACCTGCCGGCATTCTTACTGGCGAATACTGATATCGTCCCGATAGCGGCGGCTCGTCCTTCGAAGCAAGAACTCTCCCACCCGGCTGGCTAAATGCATGTTTTCCCTGCCACAAAGACCATTATTTACGGCAGTAAAATCGCGTTCGTCAGCGGGCAAAAAGGTTGCAATTGCGAACGGGCGCAGGGGAGGCGTTCCCGCCGACGGCAGTCAGGCTCCTTTTGAACTGGTCATGGGTGAATTGGGGAGCGAGTTTTAAAGCGATGGCCGACCAGCACGATCGCGACGAGGCGCGAGAACCCTTGACTCCGATCGGCGCAGTTCGGCATGACGCGCGGCCTATGCCGCGGCCGGGGCCACGTGCTGGGGCATCGCCTAGCAATAGACCTCAGCAAGGCCGGGCGATGTGAGTGAAGACACGTTTCAAGGACATGCGCGTTGTAGTCGATCCAAAACTGGTCGGCCACGATGAGTAGTAGCATCTTGGACTCGGGGATCGCCTTATCCTGCACCTGTTCGGCGATTGACCAGCCCGACGAATGCTGCGGCTCTCGTCCAGCCGTTTTATCGACACAAGCAAAGTGCATGGCAGGAAGCGATCGAGATCAGGAGCGATCGAGGTCATGGGACACGACAAGCCTGACGGACTAATGCTCATCGCACTGAGGCGCAGGCCAGGCCGCGACTAACGCTTTAACAAGACCTGGGTCAGCTGCAGAGTGAGTGCCGGATGGGGCGGGTCGTAAGGGGAGGGCCGACGAGCCTATCAGCCAAGTTCGACCAGCATTTTCGCAAGGATATGAAGCGGTACTGCCTCGACGTCGTGTTTCAACGGAAAGCGCTCTGCTCCCGGATAGACAACGAGGCGACGGATTGGATCTACGTCCTCGCACGCCAGATGAAAGCCCTTCTCCACTTTTGGCGTCAGGCTGCGCTTGATTTCGATCGCCCAGGGCTGGCTGCCTTGAGGTGTCATTAGCAGGTCGATTTCGGCGCCGGCGGATGTGCGATAGAAGTTGGCGTCCGTGCCGGATGGGGCGGCCGCAATCAGTGTCTCAATGACAAACCCTTCCCAGCTGGCGCCGGCAACGGGATGAGCGAGAACGTCCTCAAGGGTTGTCAGTCCAAGCAGCGTATGAGCAATGCCGCTGTCGCGCACGTAAACCCGCGGCGACTTGACTAGACGTTTCCCGACATTTGCATGCCACGGCTCAAGCCTGCGCACCAGCAACAGGTCAACCAACAGGTCCAGATAGGAAGCGATAGTCTTGCCGTCGACACCGAGGGCGCGGGCAAATTCGGCCGCGTTGAGGAGCCCTGATTGATGATGTGCCAGCATGGTCCAGAAGCGGCGCAGCGTTTCGGCCGGAATGCGAGGCCCGAGCAGCGGGATATCGCGCTCAAGATAGGTGCGGATAAAGTCCTGCCGCCACCGCTGACTGGCGCGGTCGCTCGTAGCCAGAAAGCTGTCGGGAAAGCCGCCGCGCACCCACAGGGGGTTCAACTGTTCGGCCGGCACCTCCAGTCCGTCAATCGGATGCATTTCAAGATAGGCGATGCGGCCGGCGAGCGTCTCGCCGGTCTGCCTGAGGAGATCGATGGAAGCGGACCCCAGCAGCAGAAAGCGCCCGGTCTTCTTGCCGCTGCGGCGACCGCGGTCGATCAAGCCACGAAGATTCTGGAACAGGTTTGGAAGCCGATGGACCTCATCGAGGATCACCAACTCGCCCTCATGTTCGGCAAGGTAGAGTTCCGGCTCCGCGAGCTTAGCTCTGTCCGCATCGGACTCGAGATCGAGATAGATCGACGGCCGTGTCTCGGCTATTTCGAGCGCGAGCGTAGTCTTGCCGACTTGGCGCGGCCCAATCAGTGCCACCGCAGGGGTAGTGTCTATCAATTCGGCGAGTTGCGTTTCGATCCGGCGCTTTATCATCCTAGCAATTATGGAGTGCAATTCCTGATTTGCAAGGACGGACTGACGAAATTGGTCAGCGTCGACGCCCGCAACGTCCGAATTCGGGAGAGGTATGCCAGATTTCAGGAGAGGTGGGCTTCGTCGCTCTCCAATCCCGACGCCTTGGTGAGGTTGACCCGAAAACGGTGTCTCGGCCCAGGCGTGACCAAGCTGCCTCTGCCTATAGCGTTCAGGAAGCGACGCCTGCGCGCAGCGAATGGCCAGAAAACTCTGGCCGCGCTCGCCCTCGGAAAAATCACCGCGCACGCCGGCCGCCAAGGCTGCGCGTTTGACCAGCCGCGCCACCTCCTGATCGTTGAGCCGCTCGGTGCCCACCGCTTTGCCCTGCCCGGTGGCGCGGCGGAAAAGGGGATCATGCGCGATGCAGCGGGAAAAATTCAATCCAGCCGCGACCGTCTTCGGTTTGATCGCGCCACAGACGGGCGGTTTAGTGCCGGTAGGAAGGTGAGGGCTTCACTGGCCGCCTTGCGCCGGCTGGCGCTCGGTGAGAAGCGCCAGCAAGGCCGGATTGATATAGAGGTTCTCGTGATCGCCGATCCGGCAGTACGGATTGACGAAGATTATCTCGGCAAGCTCTCGGGAGTAGATCTTCGGGAGGTCTCGCCGCAAGCGCTCGGCGGTCTCGTCGAGCAGGTCGCGGATCGCGAGTATACGGGCAGTTGACCAGCCAGCCGTCTCCGTTACCGCGGCGAGCATGTAGAGGATCCAACTTTCCCACGCGCCCTCCGTCGTCACGGCGAGAAGGCGATCGTAGTAGGCTCCTTTGTTTCGGATGATATAGCGGCTTAGATAGAGCACCGGGATGTCCAGGAGGCCCTTGTCAACCAGATAGAGCAGCTTCAGCACGCGGCCGGTTCTGCCAGTGCCGTCGCCAAATGGATGGATGGCCTCGAATTGGTAGTGCATCACGGCGAGGCGGATCAACGGATCGATGTCCTCGGCCTCATGGATGTAGCGCTCCCAGTTCGCCAGCTTGTCGCGCAGGAGGTTCTGTCCCTCGGGCGGGGTGTAGACAACCGCACCCGTCGCCTGGTTGACCAGGGCCCTGCCGGGCGTCGACCGAATGTCGAGTTCGACGCCCTTGATCGTGCGGCACACCGCGACCGCCGTTGACGTCGTCACAGGGCGCTCTTGCAGAGTTCGGAAGCCCTGATTGAGCGCGGTGCGGTAGCGCAGCGCCTCCTTCGTGGCAGCATCAGCGAGATTTCCGGCTTCATTGGCGAAGCGATACAAGCGGTCCGTCGTCGTGACGATGTTCTCTATTTCGGAACTTGCCTGGGCTTCTAGGAGCGGGATAGAGTTGATGAGGACTGCTTGGTTCGGGATAAGCTGACCCTGAGCTCTGCCAAGGCCGCGCGCGCCGCTATGCAGGCCTTGAGCACGGGCTTCGTTTCAACATCCTCCTTTGGGGGCAGGGAAGGTAGGCCATTGTAAGGTCGGTCGGCCTGAAACGTCATGTCGATGGTTCCTTGTTCGATCGACATGTCGGGGTTGATATGTCCTTGGCATCGACATATTGCCAAATCATGTCGATAGAACCGTAATCTATCGACATATTGTAGCAGCAAGGCGATCGCGCAAAACGGAGGTTATTGGCCCTTGGTAGTGCGGGCTCCCTCTATAGGGGCGTTTATAGCCCGCTTGCCTTGGTGAGGTTGATCCGAAACCTGTCGCGCCTCCGCTGATACCTGCGGATCATCTCTGCGCTAGTGTGGCCGAGTTGCTTCTGCACATAGCGCTCGTCGACCTCGGCCGAGGAGGCGAGGCCAGCGCGCAGCGAATGGCCGGAAAACTTTTGACCGCGCTCGCCCTCGGAAAGATCACCACGCACGCCGGCAGCGAGCGTCGCGCGCTTGACCAGCCGCGCCACCTCCTGATCGTTCAATCGCTGGGTTCCGACAGCCTTGCCTTGGCCGGTGACGCGTCGAAATAGCGGTCCGTATCCAATCCCTGCCAATTTCAGCCAGGTCTGCAGGGCGACGACCGGGCAGGTGGCGTCCGAGGAGCCACGACCGATCTCGACCTCGCGCCAGCCGGTCTTGCCGCGCAATGTCACCAAAGCACCTTTGTCGAAAATCTCGGCCCAGCCGCGGCCATCCTCCGTCTGATCCTTGGCAACATCGAGCCCGACGATCTCGGAGCGGCGCAGGCCGCCGGCAAACCCAAGCAAGAGCATGGCGCGATCGCGCAACCCGCGCAAAGTGCCACGGTCAAGCGTCTCCAGCATGGCGATCAGGTCTTCAGGCAGAATGGCTTCTTTCTGAAGGGGAGGGGAGGCGTGGGTGTTGCGGATGCCGGCCAGCACGGTGGCAATGTGGCGGTCTTTCCTGTCGAGCGGCTGGCCACGCTGCGTATAGTTCCAGGTCAGCGAAGAAAGACGGCGCTCGATGGTCGAGACGGAGTTAGGCTTCCTGTCTCCTGTCACCTTGCCGGACGCGCAGGCGGTGATGTAGAGGCCGACGGTCTGTGGATCAGGCGGGAACGCCTGCAGACCTTGTCGGCGTGCCCAAGCGCAAAAATGCTTCCAGTCGGCGGCGTATGCGCGCCGCGTGTTGGCGGAGCTTGCCGCCTCGACATATTTTCGCGCGTGGTCGGCCAGTTTTTCCAGGTGCGCCGGAAGACCAGACGCCGACGATGGGGCAGGGGCCATTTGCGGCTCGTCTGATGCGCCCCTCATCTCCATGACCACATCTATGATATCGGGAAGATCATTCTCTCCAGCTGCAACAGCAGGTGATCGTTGACCGTGCTCAGCCATCCTCATGCAGCCTCCACGTCTGTCTGGGAAAAGTCGTTGCCGAGAACAGCAGCGGTTCGTCTGAACGCCTTGCTAGAGCGTACGATAGACAATCGGCAAAATTCCGGGCCGCGGGACGACGGCCCTTGCCATAGGTAAGCCACGCCTGGGTCGCCAGATCGACCAATTCGGAGTCGACAGGGATGACGTCAGCCTCGATTTTGCGATCGACCTCGGCCAACGCGTGCTCTCCGCGCCTGCTGACCAGGACCATCCGCGCCTCGAGCACGCAGGTTGCCGGGATCAGGCGGACCGGATCGGCGACCAGCGCGCTTTCAAGCCGTGAAGCCTCCGGCTCACTGCGAAGCATGGCCACAAGCGCTGAGGTATCGATCACCATCAGTTCGGAATTCCATGCTCGTCAAAACCGATGATCTCCTCATCGCTGCGACCGTCCAATTCCGGCAACCGGGCCACTCTTTCGCGAATGCCGCGCAATTCTACCCGCATCCGCTCCTGAGCCTTGTCGCCAAAGCCCAGGCGATGAAGACGCTCGCTCAGCGCCTGATGAATGGCCGCGGTCTTGGTGACACCTTGACGGCGCGCGAGCTCGTCGGCGAGGGCAACTGTGGCCGGATTTTTGATACTGAGGGACACGAGAGGCTCCAAACTCTACCTTTTCGCCGGTTTCTACCAAAGACTTGGTCCTATGTCGATTACGAACGATAATGCAGCGTTATCATTCGTATTAACTGGGCGACAGGCGCGGCGGTTTTTGCTCAAAACGATTGCCAAAAGCGCCGCCATGATTCATCGTGCTTGCGATGATTCTGCGTCCCAAACCCTCTCCGCGCCACCACGCCACGCTTGCCAGTGCCCCTTCGACCGCACCGATGGCAACGGTGCCGGCTTGGCTACGCCGGGCCATCCCGGATGCACAAAGCCTTGCGGGAAAAGATGTTGACGTGGCGCTCGTTGCCGGCGCCGCCATCGGCGCGCTCGATGCGGTGGTCCGCCGGCAGGAGCGGTGAGCCGGCGCCTGGCGGCAGCGGCTGGCGCTTGCGGCGGCCGCGGCAACGGCACGCCAGGCGGGGCGCGTCGAGGATGAAGGCGCATTGCGCGACGCCGTGCTGCTCACACGGCCGGGCGATTTTTTGTCCGTCGGTCCCGCCGGTCTTTTGCTGCTTGCCTGGCGCCGGCTGGCGGTTCGGCCCACGGAAGAATTGCTGACGGAGAAGAACCTCGCCGCGGTGTTGGAGGAGTTCGGCTACGCCCCCGACGATGAGGGGCTCGGCGATCTGGCGGACGAACTTCGCCAACTCGGCACCAGCGCCGGGTTGGTCGGAATGCTGACTGGCGCAGTCGCGGCCGCCGAACGACACGGTTTCGGGCGCGTTCTCGGAGCCTGGCTTGCCGATGCCTTGCTCGCGCAGCGGCTAGGCTGGACGCATGCAATCCCTTTGCTGGGCGGGGAGGCGGCCTTGGCCGTGGGTACGGGCCGGCCGCGTCGACCAGTGACTGCTGCTCTGGCTCCGGGTGCCGAAACGGATGCCGATCGGGCCAAAAGCCTGCTGGCCGCGCAGGCGCGCGCCGCGCTGCGCGCGAATGATCTTTCCGCCGAGCTCGGGCGCCGCGCGGAAAACTGCTCGCTGTCGCGCCAAAGCTGCGTGCGAAAGGGGCAGACACCATCGTCGACAGACTGCTGTCGCAGGACGCCATCATGGCATCCCGCCGTGACAAAAACATCGGCATGAGCGATCGCGGCCTGCGCCGGCTGTTCGACCGGCTGGTCGAGCTCGGCGCCGTGCGCGAATTGTCAGGTCGATCGACCTTCCGCATTTACGGACTCTGAGACCATGGCCCAGGCAGTGCGCAGGCGAGGGGGAAGCCGGTCAGATGATCGTCAATCAGCTGACCAGCTGTTCGACCGGGAGCTGGACCACCTGCCGCCGGAGGCGCGCTGGCGCGAATGGATGCATCGCGTCGAGGCCACAATCTTTGCTGCCAGCGAGCCGGTCGGCCGCGAGACTCTGGCGCGGATCGTCGGCAAAAACTGCAGCATCGACCTTTTGATCGATGACATCCGCGAAGAACTGCGCGGCCGGCCCTACGACCTGGTCCCCGTCGCCGGCGGCTGGAAGCATCTGACGCGGCCGGCCTATGCCGACGCCATCCGTGCCGCGGTCGGCGGCAACGACCGAGCCGTGGATCTGACACAATCTGAAGTGCTGGTGCTGATGTGCGTCGCCTACTTCCAGCCGATCACCCGCGCCGAGCTTTCTTCCTTCTTTGGCAAGGAGATCAGCCGCGATCTCATCGGTCATCTGCGCGGCGCAAAGCTGATCGCGTCCGGTCCGCGCAGCCCGACGCCCGGCGCGCCCTACACCTACGTCACGACCAAAGAATTCCTGCTCGAGTTCGGTCTCGACACGCTGCGCGACCTGCCGGATTTCGAGGCACTCGAGGATGCCGGGCTGTTGAGCAAAGAGAAGCTGTTGGCGGGGGATATCATGCCCGACTTTGCCGGTAGCGCAGAATACGGCGGGGTCGAGGTCGACGAATGACTGCCCGCCGCCCACGCAACAGTCGCTGGCGCTTGCAGATACTCGCGGCTTAAGCTCGACTGCGAAGCACGCCGGCGCCCGCTTCGACAAAGTCCTGGTTTTTCATGAGTGTCCTTGGTCCTACGAAAGAGGACACTCAAGCACGACGGGGTGGCCCTGTAAGGAAGTCAAGGCCATTCTCTCTCCGATAGGCTCGCCTTCAGGTCTGTCTCGATCCAGTTTTAGAAGGCGGAAGGACACGGCTCGCGCCAACGGTTGGGCACCGCGCGCAGATAATAGCCGCACCCCCTCTACCTTTGCCGCGCCTGACCACGGCGCACCCTTATCGCTGGATGGTTTTGTAGATGATGGCGGCGACGGTCCGCCGGTTATGATGCAGGGATCGGGATTGCCAACTGATTGGCGATCGCCGTGTAGATATCAACGTTGGCTCCAGGAGCTCGTACCGAAACCAGGAGAGCGTAGCGCGCAGCGTTGGTGCGTGGATACCTTGTCAAGGGTTCTGGGATAGGCAAACAGGATCGAAATCAGCTTGATCCGTGCCATGCCCTACAAACGCAATTCTGCGTGCCGTCACCGCATCGGGAAGATGAAATTCAGGGTGACGAACTGGCCGGATTAGGAGGCAGGTCTCCGCCTGCGTGGCAGCCTGACATTATGGGTCACGCCGGAAGCCCTGGCCGGGTGGCACGCTCCCCGACGCAAGACCCGGGGAGGCCAAGCCCGGTATTCCGATCTTGCCATCGAGACGGCCCTGATGCTTGGAACTGTTTTTGGAATGCGGCTGCGCCAGACCGAGGGATTGCTACCCTCGCTGCTGGGTCTCATGGGGCTGAATGTGCCTGTTCCCGATCATACGACGCTGAGCCGTCGGGCGCAGAAGTGGGAGCCATCCGCCAGACGAAACCAGCCTCGGCCGGACGGCCCGCTGCACGTGCTGGTCGACAGCACGGGATTGAAAATATACGGCACCGGACAATGGCTGGAGGAGAAACTTGGTGCCAGATCACGCCGTCACTGGCGCAAGCTCCATCTGGCAGTGGATGCCAATAATGGCGAGATCATTGCCCACTGTCCCGCATCAAGTCCGGCAGGTATAACCGGCAACATCAAAGACCGAAATGCGTTCGATTTCATATCCGCGCACCAACGCCGCATCTATATGGCCGAGTTGGCGCGCTGCGGAGTATCGGCGGCGATATCTTTAGCAGCCGTTTACCGGAGCGCGATAGGTCATTGTGTATGCAATACCGTTGGATGACGTAAGGAACCGCCGTGCCGCACAGAGCAGCAGCCCTAGCCGGCCGTTCTAAGCCCCGCCTGCATCGTTTCATGAGCGTGATGCTCGAACTGGCTCCGGGCGTTCTCGTGCCGCGTCAGGAAACAGAGTTGCTCGGACAGAGCGCGCTCGCGATTCTTCGCGATCGCGCGCCCGGCCCGATGGTGATCGACATGTGCTGCGGCTCCGGCAACCTTGCTCTGGCGATCGCGGCGGAAGTTCCGTCGGCCCGCGTCTGGGGGGTGGACGTGACTGACAGCACGGTCGCGCTCGCCCGTAGCAATGCCGAACGCTTGGCCCTTCAGGACCGGGTCACCATCCGGAAAGGGGATCTGTTCGGTGCGCTGGAGGGCGATGGGCTTATCGGCGCGGCGGACATGATTGTCTGCAATCCGCCCTATATCTCGACTGCGCGCCTCGAAGGCGAGAGCGCGCATCTGCTTGAGTGCGAGCCGCGTGAGGCCTTCGACGGGGGGCCTTACGGCATCTCGATCCAACAGCGGCTGATCCGGGACGCAATCGATTTCCTCAAGCCTAGTGGCTGGCTGCTGTTCGAGTTCGGGCAGGGGCAGGACCGCCAGGCGGCTGCCCTGATAGCCAGAGCCAAGGCCTATGAACCCGTGACATTCGCCAAGGATGAGGTCGGAATGCCGCGTGTCGCACTCCTCCGCAAGCTGGAGAACGGTGCGCCCGCGATCTCATCCTCCGCGAGTTTGGCATGAGCCAGATTCGCCCCCTGCAGGCTGCGGATATTCCGGCCGTCGCCGGGCTCTTTCAAAGAACCTTCCGGGACGGTGGAAAGCCGCCGCCTCCGGCGCTCGAGACTTATCTGCGCTGGCACTATCTCGAAGGCCCGGTCCGCGATCCGGAGATCGCGTCTCTCGTCCATATTGCGAGCGAAGGCGACATTTCAGGCTTTGTCGGCGTGAATGTGCTGCCGATGAGGCATGGCCAGCGCAAGCTGCGCGCCGCCATCTGTGGTTCGCTCATGGTCGAACCGCGGGCGAACGACCCGATGGCCGGCGCAAGGCTGCTCAGGACATTCCTGGCCGGGCCGCAGGACATCTCCTTCAGCGAAACCGCAAATGCCCTCTCGACGCAGATGTGGACGAAACTGCGCGGGGTCGCCCTGCCGCAATACAGCCTGGACTGGATCCGGGTCATCCGGCCTTCGGCCTTCCTGCTCGATCTAGCCTCGCGGCGAGCCGGCGCCGTGCGCTTGCTTGACCCGCTCGCGCGCGGACTCGATCGCTATCTTCGCGGACGGATGCAGGAGAACGAGATGCGCTGGTCCGGGGTCCCGGAACTCTGGAATGGCAAGGGCGGCCTCAAGGTTGCCGAAATCGATCATGCCGGTTTTGCGGCACTTTTGGACCCGTTGACGCGGCAGTTCCCGCTCCGCCCCGACTGGAGCGCGGAGCAGCTTGCGCATATCCTCGCGGAGGCTTCCCAGAAGCCGGACTATGGCGAGGCCGTGTTCGCGTCCGTCTCCTCCCCCAGCGGGGCGCTGGTCGGCGCCTTCCTCTATCACACCCGCCCGGGCAGGATGGCGCGCGTGCTGCAGGTTCTGGCCCTGCCGGGGCAAGCTGGTTCCGTCGTCGACTGCTTGATTGGCGATGCAGCGCGGCGCGGCGCCGCCGGCCTGCGCGGCCGGACGCAACCCGCCCTGTTGGCAGCGATGCTGGGTCGGCGGGTCGCCTTCACTCAACCGGCCTCGACCGTGGTGCATTCGCGCGACGAGGAGCTGGTGAACGCGTTCCTGAGCTCGCAAGGTTTCTTCAACGGGCTGGCCGGCGAGCACTGGAATCGCCTGGCCGGGGAGCGGTTCGAATAGGCCGTCATTGCGCGCGCGACGACATAATCCCGATGGTCGCGCCGATCTCAGCAGGCGATTTCCTCGACGGGGCGGACGAGCTGCGGGCCAAGGTGCAGATAGCGCGTCGCCCGGCGCTTGGCGGCGATATCGGCCCAGACGCGTTCGACCTCGACCGTAGTCAGCTTCGCGGCGGCGCCGACCTCCACGGCTGAAAGGCCATTATTCAGGCCGAAGAGGCAAATATCCATGCGGTCATAGGGCAGGGAGAAGTAGAACTCTTCCTGCGTCTGCTCGAGGGAATAGGTGTCGGTCGTCGGCGCCCTGCGGCAGATTTCCTCGGGAATGCCGAGATGGGCGGCAAGCGCATAGACCTGGCTCTTGTAGAGATGGGCGATCGGTTTGACGTCAGCCGCGCCGTCGCCATTCTTCACGAAGAAGCCTTGGTCGTATTCGAGCCGGTTCGGCGTGCCGAGCACGGCGAAATTCAGCCGGTCGGCGTGATAGTACTCGATCTGTTTGCGCGTGCGCTGCTTCATGTTGGTGGCGGCGACGATGCCGAGATAGACCGCCGGCGACATGCGCAGCTTCGTCTGCCGGCCTTCGGGGTCCTGCACCACCAGCGAGGAGATGTTGTAGCCCTCGCCGGCGAGCGAATTGGCGATGACGATCTTTGAGGCCCAGCCCGGCCCGTATTCCGGCACCAGCTTGCGGATGAAGGCATCCCGCCGCTCATAACAACCCATCGCGTGCAGCGTCGGGCCGATATCCTCCACGATCGCTTCGACGCCGAAGGTTTCGGCGCCCAGCCGGCCGAGGCGGAGGCTGTCGGGATCGGAGTCGCTTTCCGGCATGAACAGGCAGAAGACGTTCTTCGCGCCGACGGCGCGGGCGGCGAGCGCGACCGAGACGCTGGAATCGATGCCGCCAGAGAGGCCGAGCACGAGCCCGCGCTTGCGCATGCCGCGTAGCTGCTCGCGCAACCCGGCGACGATGCGGTCGGTTTCCGCAGCGTTGTCGAGCGTCAGCGCGTCGGTCGAGAAGGCGGGACGGCTCGGGGCGAGGGAGAGGTTCATTCTGCAGTCCCCAACGTTTCGGCCGCCAGCCTTCGGCTGACCTTTCCGGTATCGGTCTTCGGCAACTCGTGGCGGAACTCGATGAGCTTCGGCACCATGAAATCCTCGAGATGAACGGCGCAGTAGCGAATGATGTCCCGTTCGCTCAGGGTCTCGTCCGAGAGAACGACGAGGGCGGCAATGGCGTGGCCGAGCACCGGATCCGGCACGCCGGTCACCACGGCTTCCACGATGCCGGGATGGGCGTGCAGCACAGTTTCGACTTCCTTCGGGGCGACCTTTTCGCCGCGCGTCTTGATGATGTCGTCCTTGCGGCCAACGAAATAGAGGAAGCCGTCCTCGTCCGTCCGGAACAGGTCGCCGGTGTGGAGCCGCTTTTCCCAGGGATGCGGCCCGGGACGCAGCATCTGCTCCGTGGCCACGTCGTTGCGCCAATAGCCCTGCATGACATGCGGGCCGCGGATGACCAACTCGCCCGCCACGCCCGGTGGCACGCGGTTGCCCTCATCGTCGACGACGATCGCTTCCGTGTTGGGAATAGCGATGCCGACGGAACCCGGCCGGCGGTCCAGTTCCTCCGGGGGCATGTAGGTGCAGCGCTTGCACTCCGTCAGACCGTACATGGAATAGAGCCGCACGCCGGGGAACAGCTCGCGCAGCCGGGCGATATGCACCGGCGGCAGGGCGGCGGCGGTGTTCGAGATATAGCGCAGGCTCGGCAGGAAACCCGGCGCCAAATCGCGCATCTGCAGGATCAGCGCCGCCATCGTAGGCACCAGCGGGAAACCGGTGACCTTCTCGGCGCGGATGCGCTCGAAAATGGCCTGCGGAAAGGCAAAGGATTTTTCGAGGACGAGGGTCGCGCCGAGCTTCATCGCCATCAGCAGCTGATAGAGGCCGTAGTCGAAAGCCAGGGGCAGGACATTGAGGATGATGTCGTCAGGGGTGTTGCGCAGATAGGTCGTGATGGATTCGGCCGCGGCATCGATATTGCGATGCGTCATCATCACGCCCTTGGGGCGGCCGGTGGAGCCCGAGGTGTAGATCAGCATGGCGAGGTCGATGTCGATCCCGCCATGGCGAACGGGCACGGGCGCGACCTTGAGACAATCCTCGAAGGAGGCAGCGCCATCCGGCGCATGGCTGGATGGCGCTTGCGTCGACGCGACGAAGAGCGGCCGGTCCGACAGCGCACGCGCCTGGATCACGACAGGCATCAGCTTGGCCTGGGTCAGGATCGCCGCAGCCTCGCAATCGTCGATGACATAAGCGAGCTTGTCGGCCTTGGTGGAGGCGTTGATCGGGCTGAAGGTCGCGCCCGCCTTGAGAACCGCGAAGATCGAGACGGCGGCTTCCCAGCAATTGTCCATGAAGACGAGAACGCGGTCGCTGCGCTGCACGCCATTCGCGACGAGAGCGGTCGCGAGCCGGTTCGACAGATCGTCGAGCTCGTCATAGCGCAACCGCTTCCGGTCGGTGACAAGCGCCGTCTTCGCGCCATGCGCGGCCGCGTTCGTGATGAGGAATTGCTCGACCCGCATGAGCTCGGGCCTTCCGCTGCCAGCCGTCACGCCGCGACGAGCGATGCGGTCTTCGCTGAGATGAAGGCCGTGATGCGCGCCAGTGAATCGAGGTTGGCCGGCACGATATCGGCATCCGCAACTGTGATTCCGCAATGGTCCTCGATAAAGGCCACCAGTTCCAGAACGCCGGTCGAATCGATGATGCCGTTCTCGATCAGCGAGTCCGTATCGGCGAGGGCGTGGGTGGTGTCGCCGAACAGGAAGTTCTCGATGACAAAGGCCTTCACTGCGTCTCGGATCGTATCGGTCATGTCGTTCGCTTTCCTTGGTGGTGTCAGGCGGCCTTTGCGTTGCAAATGCCTGTGCCGGTGAAAGTCGTCAGCCACAGCTGCGTCGACAGGATGCCGACAAAGGCCGCGTTGTCGCGAAAGCCGGAGGCCGGCTGGCGGCTGCATTTCTCATGTAGTTTTGCCACTGCCTTCGGATTGAAGAGCCCGCCGGCGCTGACTGCGGCGTCGCCCAGGGCCGACTGGACATAGTCCCTCGTGCCCGGCCCAACGAAGGACTGGCTGTCCGGTGCGCGATAGGGCTGCTTGGTCCGCCGGCCGATGGCGGCCGGCAGCAGGTCTTTGGTCGCCTCCCGGAGAATATGCTTCTCCACGAGCCCCTTCAGCTTCATCTCGGGAGGAAGGCCGGCGGCAAACTCGACCAGATGATGGTCGAGGAAGGGAAAGCGGCCCTCGATTCCGTGGGCCATCGCCATGCGGTCGCCCTGGCTGGACAGGATATAGCCGGGGAGAAGGAAGCGGGCTTCCAGATATTGCGCCTGATGCAAGGGATGCCAGCGGGCGAACGCCTCGGGCAGCCGCGCGGCGAGCTCCTCGGCGGCGTCATATCCGGACAATGTGGCACGCAGATCGCCCGAGTAGAACAGCTTCGTCGCCGCCGTGCCGTCGAACCTCGGCCGATGGGAGAACAGCGGATCGTCGAGCGCCGCGCCGCTAGCCCCGAAGAAGGAGAAAAGGTACTCGGCCGATTGCTGCCTCAGGCCCGGAAGATAGGGGTAGAGCTTGCGGAACAGATGCGGCCGGATGCGGGAGCCGGGCTGTCTGCTGCAAAAGCGCCGAACCCTGGCCTCCTTGAAAATATCGTAGCCGGCAAAGACTTCGTCGGCGCCTTCGCCCGTCAGCACCACTTTCAAGCCGGCCTCGCGCACGAGGCTCGAGAGCTTGTAGAGCGGGGCAGGGGCAGTGCGCAGGATCGGCCGCTCCGTGAAGCGGATAACGTCAGGGAAGACGGCGGCGATATCGCCTTCCCCGCAGGCGACGGCGCTGTGATGCGTGCCGAGCGCACGGGCCATCTCGAGCTGGAAGGGGCTCTCGTCATGTTCGGCGCTATCGAAGGTGACCGAGAAGGTCCTGAGGCCACCCGGCGCCATGCCCGCCGCCAGCGCCGATGTGATGGAGGAATCGAGGCCGCCAGAGAGATAGGCGCCGACTGGCACATCGGCGCGCATGCGGATGCGGGTCGCCTCCGTCAGGAGGGCGCGCAGTTCCTCGGCCGCGGCACGCTCGTCCCGGTGCCGGGGCGGCGCTTCCCGGTCGGGATACTCCAGACTCCAGTAGGGCCGCGTCGAGACGCTGCCCTCTTGCACGATCATCAGGCTTGCGGGTTCGAGCTCGTAGATATTGCGGAAGGCCGTGCGCGGCGCGATCGGGGCCCAGAGCGTGAAGATCTGGTCGAGTGCGACCGAATCAATCTCGGCCGCGACGCCCGGGGCCTGGAGGAGCGCCTTGACCTCCGAGGCGAAGTAAAGCCGTTCGCCCTGCCTTGTATAGAAGAGCGGCCGGACCCCCATGCGGTCGCGCGCCAGAACCATGCGGCGGCGGCGGCCGTCCCAGAGCGCAAAGGCGAAATCGCCATTGAGCGCGGAGACGCAATCCTCCCCCATCTCGTCATAGAGATGCAGGATCACTTCGGTGTCGCTGGCTGTCCGGAAATGGCGGCCTTTCGCGCGAAGCTGCTCGCGCAGTTCCACATAGTTGAAGATCTCGCCGTTGAAGGCGATCGTCAGATCGCCCGTCGCATCGGACATGGGCTGCTGGCCGTCCCCCAGGTCGATGATGGACAGCCGCGCATGGCCGAGGCCGGCCGCCTTTGTGGTGAAGAACCCCTGCTCATCGGGGCCGCGATGCGCAATGGCAGCCGTCATCCTTTCAAGGAGCGCCCTCCCATCCCGGACAGTGCCGAAATAACCGCTAAAACCGCACATGCCGAGATATTTCCGAGTCCACCAGCGCGGCTCGGACTATAGCCGCCAAGATACCGGTAAGTGTTAAACATTTGGGACTATTCATGAGAATGGTAAATTTTGAGCGGCCGCCGACGGCTGATTTCTTGCGTGAGCATTGGATCTGCCGCGAGATGAAGGCAATGACGCGGCGTTGGTGCGCGGATATGAAATCGAACGCATTTCGGTCTTTGATGTTGCCGGTTATACCTGCCTGACTTGATGCCGGACAGACTCCGGGCGTGCACACGCCAGCATGCGGTTGAGCACGCTGCAACCGACGGCAACCTCGGTCTGCTGAGCGGCGAACGAACGAGCCCGCAAGCGTCGTCCGATCAGTGCCTTGTACCTTCCGATGGCGGTCTCGATCAGAGCCCGCTTACCATAGCCGGTAGCAGCCTGCCATCTCAGCCGACCGTCGCTTGCGATCGCGATGATGTGCTTGTCCCGTTGACCAGGCGGTCCGGTATCACCGCTTTCCACTGCCGTCGACCGAGGTGGAATGACGACGTTCGCGGTGCTGCTATGCTGCAGGATCATCTGATAGGTTGGCTTGCCATCATAGGCCCCGTCGGCTGTGAACGGGTCAATCTCACGTGCAGCGGGCCGTCCGGCAGAGGCTGGTTTCGTCTGGCTGGATGGCTCCCACTTCTGCGCCCGACGGCTCAGCGTCGTATGATCGGGAACAGGCACATTCAGCCCCATGAGACCCAGCAGCGAGGGTAGCAATCCCTCGGTCTGGCGCAGCCGCATTCCAAAAACAGTTCCAAGCGCCGCGACGGCCTGGTTGGAGTCGCTGGCGCGCGGTCAGCCGGCTCTTCGGTGACATCGCACTCGTCCTCACCAGAAGATCAGCGAACAGACGACCCCAAGACTCTCGTCACGGTCCTTCTCGATTGCCATCGCGAAGCGAAGGCTGCATGCGCAGCGCGCTGATTGATATCGGCATATTTGGCGCGTGCCAGCCCATCCCACAAAGCCCCTGAAAACCTTCGGAGAATGGTGCGCCGCAGTGGCGCTGCTGCCCTGACTTCTGCTAAGTCTCGTCCGTGGATGACATGTATATTCCAAGAAAACTTCTGGTCGAGGACCGAGCCTATAGTGAAGATCAGCTTCTTCACGTGGCACGGTTTTCATCGTTCTCGCCGAACCCGGTGGCGGAAAGACTGAGTTGCTCGGGAAGCTTGGTTCTTTGCTCGGCAGCCCGCCTGTGCGCGCCAGCGTGTTCCGCAGCCGCCAGGTTGCTGCATCCAAGGCGCCCCTCGTTATCGACGCGATGGATGAGGTTGCCCGCATCGACCGTCTGGCGCTCGACGAAATTGTCGTCAAGGCGAGCGACATGCAGTGTGATACCGTGGTGTTTGCCGGTCGCTCGAGTGAGTGGGACCCCTCCGTCACCGAGCATGTGAGGGATTGTTTCGGCATCAAACCTGTGGTTGTCCGGCTCGAGCCTTTCACGACGGACGAGCAGCGCCAACTTTGCGTCCTGCCATATCGGCAGGGTTCGCAAGGCTACACCGGTCGATCGACAGGCAGCCGCAACCGATGCACTCGGTAAGCCCCGACCTCAGGCGCTGCAACTCGGCGATGCGCTGGTCGATGTGCTTGGTCCACTGGCCCGATAAGCGCGACCAATCCCGACGCGACGGCACGCGATCGGCTGGCAGGCCAGCTCGGCGCCGATCTCTTGAAGCGTCAGCCCAATTGGCTGCGCGAAGACGATGGTGACGGCCCCCTCGGGCGCACCCGCCTGCCGAACCAGATCCTCAAACAGCGCCGCACATTGGGGGACGATACTGGCATGCTTGTAAACGACAGGATTGCCGACAGAGATCGCCGGGGCAACCACCCGGATAGCGGACGCAGTCGCGAAGCATACGGCTGAATGACCAATGGCCAGCATCGTTCACCAGAATGATGCTGAAGGCCGTCCTGTGTTGCCTCTTTGCTGGCTGGTTAGGCCCCGGTCAGGCCACCCTGATCGAGGTGGAAGGCGAAGAAGGCCTCCAGCTCATCTGGTCCCGCCCCAACTGACTGACCGCCAACAGCGAGGCCCCGCCAGAACGGCGGGCCTCGCGCTATCGGTTCCGCACGAGGTCTCCTCGCATCAGCCGCCCGGTCGCTTTCGCTCACTCAAAGGAAATCGCGCCGGATCGTCGTTCCATGGATCGAACACCGTCGCGCCGGAACCCTTGGTGTCCTTCACGTTGCGTGTCACCAGGTAAAGGTGGTGCTCGACTGCGGTCGCGACCAGGAGTGTATCGATTACCTGTGGCGCATGGCCCGTTTCCCGCTTGACCGTTCCCGATATTCGGCCCCACCGGCGAATTATTTCATCGCTGACGGAGAGGGTGCGCTCGCCGAAGCGGGCTGCCAAAGCATCGCGGGAGGCGATGTAGCGTGGGCGATCGGGGTGATCGTCGGCAAGGGTTTTAGATGCCCTTGTCGTACTCGCCTAGTGTCAGGACGCTCAGGAAGAAGGTCTCCTCCAGTTGACCCTCGGCCCCACTGATCGCGCTCCGTTGGGATTAATCAATGCGGCGACGAGGTTCGTGTCGAGGAGCCAACCATTCACAGATCGACATCCCGGCCGTGATCCTCTTCACGTGCAAGGTCGAGATCGCCGAGATGGAGGCTCTCCATAAACTCCAGGAAGGGCTGTTTCGGCCGGGACGGCGCGAGCCGATCGAATTCCTCCACGCTGACGACGACGACCGCGTCGTGACCGCGCACGCTCACGCGCTGCGGTCCGTCGCTGCGCGCGTGTCGCACCACCTCGCTGAAGCGCGCCTTGGCATCCTCCAGCTTCCACCGGCCGACACGAGCGTCACTCGCTCGCTCCTTCCGTTGTCCAGAGTCTCGCTTGATTCCCTTGCTCATAATCCCGCACCTAGTCAGATCAGACATAGTGCATTCGCTCGCGATCCGCCAGTGCGGCCTGCCAACATTCGCCGGCATGTGATGGCGGTTTCCGGCCCGGCAGCCCAGTCAGACAACACGTGCGCCTGCCGTCGCCTCTATCGGCGCAGAATTCTCGGGTTGGAGTTGTGTGCGTCAAGTTCTGCAAAATGGCGTGGCATCGCGGTGACGTCGGCGTGTCCGCCGCTCAGCTCCCGTGTTAGCGGAGCGGCGGACACACAGCGATGCCCAGGCGGCTATGACCCTTCTCACCCTCCAGGGCATCGCAAGAGTTTTGGCGCTGTCGATGTGCTGCACGGCGTCGACCTCTCGGTCGAGCGGGCGAGGTGGTCGGCGTTGTGGCGACAATGGGGCCGGCAAATCGACGCTGATGAAGACCATCACAGGCATCTACCGCGCCGATACCGGATCGATCGAACTCGACGGCAAGGACATCCTACCACTCGATCCCGGCCAGCGGCGCGAACTCGGCATCGAGATGATCTATCAGGATCTGTCGCTGGCCAAGCAGCAGGACGTGGCGGCCAACATCTTTCTGGGCCGCGAGCCGACCAGAAAACTGTTCGGGCTGTTTCCTGGCTTCGTCGACAAGGCCGAGATGGAGATGATTGAGCGGTTAGGGGCGCATTTGCCGTCGATCAACCGCTCGGTCGGCTCGTTCTCGGGCGGCCAGCAGCAGACGGTGGCGATCGCCCGGGCGCTGACCTCAATCCGAAGCTGGTGATGGACGAGCCGACTGCGGCGCTCGCCGTGCGCGAGGTGCAGAGCGTGCTCGATCTCATCCGTCGGCTAAAGTCCGAAGGCATCGCCGTCATCATGATCTCGCACCGGCTGAACGACGTGCTTTCGGTCACCGACCGCATCGTGGTGCTGCCACGGGCGGGCCGATGCCGATCTCGTCACAGCCAGGACCAATATGAACGAAGTCGTCAGCCGCATCGTCGGCGGCGGCGATACCAGTACCGCCGCGGCGCACGAACAATGAGGCTGACCGATGAATGTTTTTGGATTGCACACTTTCGCGATTGCTCCGGTCTGGGACCTTGACCTGATCGAGCCGCAGATGGAGCGGTTGAAGGAACTCGGCATCGGCCTGCTCGAGATCACGCTGCTGCGACCCGAGGAGATTGACACCAAGCCGACACGCGCCTTCGCCGAACGCCAGGGTATCGAGCTCATCCCATCGCTCGGCCTGCCGCGCGCGCTCGACGCCGGATGAGGCGCTAGCTTTCCTCGAGCCGGCCTTCGGGGTTTGCGAAGCGGTCGGCAGCGCGGCGCTCGGCGGCGTCAGCTATGGCACGATCGGCAAGACCTCGGGCCGTACGCCGACCACGGCAGAAGTCGACGGCATGTGCCCGGCGGACTGGCGGTGTGGCGTCCGGTGGCGGAAGATCCGCGCGATGTCATCGAAGTCGGGCTGCCGTTCCTGCGCGATGTGGCGCCAGGTCGGACTGACGTTGCATGCCTGCGTCGAGCGCCCTTCGGTGGGCAAAAGCACAATGCACGGATGAACCAGTCGCGCTGTTCGCTCGTCAGTGCTCGATGCCGGAGCAAGGATCCTCCGACCTCAGCTGGACGAAGCGCATCTGGCGTACAATTCCAAAAAGTACGCGACTGAGCCCAGGCGCCTTCGTGAAGCTGATGACTCAAAGTCCAAGAGTCCTCTACGCGGAACGCATGCGGGAATCGACGCGCCACAGCCAAGCGGCAGAGCATTCGAAAGGCTGCGCTCGATCTCGAGGTGACGCCGGTGCCATCAGCTAAACGCTTCAAAAGCTTGAGCGTCGTCTGGGAGTTCCGCTTTTTCACCGCACGACACGGCGCATACCTTGACCGAGGCAGGAGAGACCCTGCTTGCCAACAGCTCACATCCCTTGAGGTAGATTAGCAAATTTCCATATGCGGCCATGATCTCTGCTATTGATGATAATGCAGATTTGCATTATCTAATCACATGAATGAATTGGAGCTGCCAAAATGACGACGCTAACTGTTACCGCACGCGGACAGGTGACGTTTCGCAAGGACGTTATGCAGCATCTCGGCATCCGGCCGGGCGAGAAGATCGAAGTTGATCTGCTTCCAGGCGGTCGGGCGGAATTGAAGGCGGCGAGGCCAAAGGGATCATTCCGGGAGCTTCACGGTTTTCTCAAGGGCAAGACGAACGGCCGGGTGTTGAGCATTGAGGAGATTGATGAGGCAATTGCGGAAGCGGGTGCTGCAGCTGGATCGAGTAAGGAATGAAAGTCACGGCCGACACGAACGTTCTGCTGCGTGCCTATGTCGCCGACGACGAACAACAGGCGGAAGCGGCCATCGACCTCCTGGCGCAGGCAGACATCGTGGCCGTTAGTCTCCAAGCCTTGTGCGAGTTCGCATGGGTTTTGGGCCGACAGTATCAAACCGCACGCGAAGATATCGTGGCGGCAATCCGAGCCCTGGCCAACACTGCAAACGTCGTCGTCAACCGGCCAGCTGTCGATGCAGGGCTTGCAGTGCTTGAGGCCGGCGGTGATTTCGCGGACGGCGTGATTGCCTTCGACGGCGACTGGCTGGGAGGGGAGACATTCGTCTCTTTCGACCGCAAGGCAGTTAAACTGCTGTCGGCGCAAGGACATCCTGTTCAGCTTCTTTCGTAGCTCGCTTTCGGCGCGCGGCATCTACACCAATCTGATCCGGCATTGCGGAAGGCCGCATCGCGTTTCGTGTTGGACGGTCTGCCTGCACAACACCCGCCTCGGCATGCTGCATCCGCAGGCTGTCACCCGCAATGCCTTCGGCGATGCCAATTACTACAATCTCTGCCCGTCGCATCCCGATGCGCGCGCCTATGTCCGTGCACTGGTCGCCGACATCTCGCACAGCTACCGGCCAGACAGGATCGAACTCGAAAGCCCATCCTTCATGGGTTTTGCCCATGAATACCATC
>NZ_JAMYKV010000060.1:0-33538 GCF_040317535.1 Mesorhizobium sp. M1409 | reverse complement strand
GCTTGTTGTGGTGACGCCAGTGGCACGGCCATCGACGATCATGACCGTAGCGCATCCAGCCTCGGTGACAAGCTGACCGCCACGCGCCACGAATTCCGCAATCAATATCTCGATCAGCGACGGCAGATCGACCCAGCCTTCGCCTGGGTTGAGGATCGCGCCCTGAGGGGTGACCGCGCTGGCATCTATGCCCAGGGTGACCGACGCTATCGCATCTGACGACAGATGCCGCGCATCATAGCCGAGGTGTTTCTCATGGGCGAAGACATGATCGATGATCGAATGCGGAAAATTATAGGTGGGAATCAAGACGCTTACGAAGTCCTCATCGACCCGCCGTCGCACCGTGGCGGTCACCGCTACCAGATCCCCAATGCCAATTCTCGGCGCCATGGAATGGGTCTGGAGCGGTCCCGGCTTCATCAAGGGATTGCTAATATTCGGCTGGAGGCGCAAAGTTTCTTGACACATGAGGCTCTTTTTGATCGCGCTCGCCGTCGCTCACAGCTGGTATACCGGCTACCATGATCCGGTCACCGGCTATGAATGCTGCGACGATAAGAAGGATTGTAGGGTCATCAGCCCGCGCTATGTCGAGCCGCTGTCGGGCGGCGATTTCAATATCCGCACAGGGTCCAAGAGCCGATATTTCATCCCCAAGAACCGCGTCCTTGAGAGCGAAGACAGCCAATATCACATCTGCACGTCGCCCCCGAATATGACCATCCGCTGCTTCTTTGCGCCGCACACCGAGGCCAGCCGATAGGGAATGTCGGACAGCGGCCGGTGGAAACGCGCTAGTGGGGCTCTGTGCCGCGCGCCTCCCCCGATTGTTTGCGTCAGCGTGCAGGAGTATGCTGTTTCGCTCCCGAAAACGGCAAGATTTTCCAGGAAGAACCAATGTTAGCCTCCGACCTAACGAAATTTATCGAGCAGGATCATCTGGCTCTGGATGCCTTCGTAAAGGGCGATCCTGAGCCCTTGAAAAATCTCTACTCGCGACAGGACGACGTCATTATCGCCAATCCCTTTGGTCCGCCGGCGAAGGGATGGAGAAAGGCCGCAGAGATCATGGAACGGGCCGCCACCAATTACCGGGACGGCAAAGTCACCGGCTTTGATCGCATCTCGGAGTATGCGACGGCCGACCTGGGATACATCATCGAGGTCGAGCGGTTCCAATCCAAGGTCGGTGGTGGCAACAAACTGGTGCCGATTGCGCTTCGAGTCACCACCATATTCCGGCGGGAGGAAGGCGGGTGGAAGATCGTCCTTCGTCATGCCGATCCGATAACCTCGGCACGCCCGCCGACGTCCGTTGTCGGAGAGTAGAAAGAGCGCGCTGGAATTCAGCGAAGGAGCAAACGCTGCGCTGGCCTCGTGGTGTGAGGTCGTGATCTAGGAATCTGCCCAACCAACGAAACCGGCGTGGCGCGAGCCGACGATCTAAGCAGGAGGAAGAAGGCCGGCGTCACTCAAGAGGGAGGTTGCTGAATTGGCGCCGGCCAGACGGTCCAATACGGTCCAATCAGGTCCGCCGCGCCGCAAGACATAACTGAGTCTTGACGCCGCAATGGAGGGCCACTCTACCACTAAGCAACAACCTCTAGCGGCTACTAATGTTCCACTGCGCGGTATCACCATATGTTATGTAGGTCGGTCAGAAACGTGCTGCCCTTGCCATTCATCGACACAGCGCGGCGTTGGAGCGCCGCCAGGCTAATGCCCGCGCGCAACAAGCCAACCAGATACTAGCCGGGTGAGTGGGCCCATGATCACGGCAGCCCAGGTAGCGGCGCGCTCTCGGCGGTCTTTGCATTCTTGACGGATCATATTTTGCACTTCTAAGCAACCATGTGGCGTCAGTATCCAGCTGTTAAGCTGAGACGATTTTCTCCACATTGGGCTGTCCGCGTAGCCAATCGACATATCGAGACGATCCGCCTTCCGGATCAGTCGCCGGGTTTTTATCTCCGCAATCTGTTCATAGTATATCAATGTTTCCCAGTAGTGTCGGTACTTGAGCTTTTCCCGTTGCGCAGCCGTGCAAGCATTTGCCAGGTCGATCTCATAGGCGTAGTCGAGTTCCCTGACGGTTCGCCGGTACGCCGCAATCTCCAACAAATCTTTGATTTCTATTTGTATCGTCATATGACCGCCCCACGCCGAAAGAAAACGTTACGACGTCATATGACGTTCAGTCCATTCCACTACTTGGTTGAGTTCACAGTCAAAAGAACTAGACAGCGAGTAGCATGGCGTCGGACCATCTGGTTCTGAAAAGCTTCGCCTCGCCAAAAGCCGCCCCCGAACGGCGCAAAGGCATAGTGGTCTCGACAGCAAGGCTGGCTAAATAGGTGCCCGCGGAGGGGAAGGCGAAACCCAGCTTCAAGGACCGTTCAGTAAAAACTGAGCGCGGACTTCTTCTGTCTGCCCGACCAAAGACGGTAATACTGGGCACCACCAATAGGATTAATTGCGTCTTTGCTAAAAGGCCCTGTAGATTGACCGGCGCGGGTGCGTAGCGTAAGCCCGCTGGAATGGCCGGTGCGGTCCTCACGTCCCCGGAGGGCTGCCCTCGCACCGGCCATTTCCGTTACGCTCTGGGTAGCGGCGACAATCGGGGGTTGATCTAAAGACTGATGCGCAACCAAGCCCGTTGATGCCTGTGGGATCACCGAGACTCTCCCTCCGCGAGGGAGAGCCGGCCGCGCGGTTCAGATCAGAATTACGCTCGATGTCAGCTCGAAATGTAAGACCGATCAAATCCGGCCGTTTTGATCAGTCCCGCATGGTCATGCAACTCGACCACACCATTGCGGAATGAAGCCAGTCCGCTTTCTCGCAAATCCTTCAACACGCGACTTACATGCACAGCCGAAAGCCCCAACGCATCGGCCAACTCGGCCTGGGTCAGCGGGCATTCAAAGCGGTCCGGATAACTCGTTGCCGATCGATGCGCTCGGCAGCCCAGTTCAAGAAGAAGATGGGCCGTGCGTTCCACAGGTCCCCGTCTACTGACGCCTGCCAGATGTTCCGCAACTCGTGAGTGCCGCCTTGCCTCAGCCAGCAGGATGGCCTCGCAAATGGACTGCGGATAGCGCGAAAAACAAGTATGGGCGGGACCGGTCAACTCGATCGCGGTCACATCGGAAAGAGCCGTTACCGTCTCGCCGCCTTCTCCAGAGAACTCGATCAAGGCAATTTCGCGAGGGAGCGCAAAATCGACGATGAGACGCGAGCCATTCCGCAACGTTTTGCCGAACGCCGCCCACCCCGCAGTCATAACCAGGATCAAGGATCTGGCCTGATGCGCATCCGCAATCGTCGTGTTCGCCGGATAGCGGCGGCGCACAGCCCCCGGCAGTACAGAGATCCCCCTTTCCCAACTCGCATCAGCAAGGGTAGGTCCCCTCGCCAATCCAAGCGCCTGCTTTGATAAGTTCATTTGTTCTGAATAACCCCAGCCAGATCGCCCCGCCGATCACATCGAACTGGAAACCAACAACTACATAAAAAGTTCCATCTATCATTTCATCCGAATGTCATTGCACTATACCACCTTTGGGGACAGCCTTACCACCTTGTGCGTGATATTGGGCAAAGACGGCGCGGCGCACTGCGCGCCATCGACGCAATGCGACGATCCTTGTGAGCGCGGAACCTTCGCCCGGTCGGCAGTGACTGTCTGGCCGTCGGCAAGGATTTTTGGAGGCCGGCAGGATCTCGTTTGTATTGCGTGCGCGGCATACCGGATCGTGATGAAAGTCGGATCTAGCCTGCCGGTCAACCGAACGAAGCTCTTACAATCCACCTATCGGATCGGTTTCGGAAAGTTGCCGTGGGCCTGCCAGCAGCAGCCGATGGCATGTTCTACTCGATCGGTGTCCATGAGTCGCCGTCCTCGGTGGCGAACTATGAGCCGGCCACGGTCACCCAAGGCAGGCCGGTGATTGGAGCGGGCAGCGTCCGCTCCACGTCAAGTCGCCTTCGTTTCGTTTTCGAGCACTCAGGCCATATCTGCGCCCACCATCATGGGACGGAATCCGTGCGCCACGAATAGGCGATTGGCTTGGGGGTAGGCGATACTCAATAAGGCCAACTTGGTAAACCGTTTTGGGTAAGCCTCCAAGTATTCATGCGTATATTCCCGCCTTTTTGTGAAGTGTCCCGGTTCAGGCACGTCTGTTACCCTGAAAGCTTGTCGCGGCTTGCAAGGCGGCGCCGGCTCCGCGTTGGAAAGACCGACAGCCCGTGGAAACACAAAGTCGAATTGACCGACGGGTTTGCTGGGATTGGCTGGGCGAAGGGTGGGAAAGTGGCATATTTCGAGAGTTCCACTTCCGCGATCAGAGGGCTTACCCAGCGGCGGGAGACCAGCCTCGAGGCTAATCTCAATTTGCGAGAAGTTCTCAGATTTTACGGACGCCGCTGGAAACTGATTGCGGTGGTAGCAGCCGCTTTGACCATAGCCGCGGTTGCCGTCGCAACGAATATTTCATCAGCCTTCACCAGCACGGCGAAACTCCTGCTCGAACAGCCAAGCGCGAGTCCGATTTCAACGGATTCGCCGGCGAGCGCGTTGACGTCCGATTCTTCGTTTATAGACAGCCAGGTGTCTGTTCTCACCTCCAGCACGCTACTGGAACGTGTCGTCCGCGACGCCCATCTGTTGGACGATCCCGAATTCATTAGTGATGAGGAGCCGTCGCTCACGGACAATATCCGGGCGAGGGTCGCTGATTGGTTGAAGGTGTTTGGGACCACCGAGCCTATCGAGCACCAGCCAGTCACGGCCCTTCCCGACCTGTCATCGCGAGCCGTGAGCCGATTGCAGGACATGATCGAGGTGTGGCGAGAGGGCCGTTCTTATGTGATCGACATCGCGGTAACCTCAGGCGATCCCGAAAAGGCAGCCTTGATTGCCAATGCCGTAGCCGAGGGCTATGCCGAAGATCAGCTTCAGGTTCGCTATCACCATGCCGGACGAGCGTCGAAATGGCTCACAGAGCGGATCGCTGCTCTGCAGACGCAGCTCAAGAACGCTGAAGATGCGGTCGAGGAATTCAAGACCAAAAACAACCTTGTCTCGACCAGAGCCGGCACGTTGACGGAACAACAGCTCTCGGAATTGAACCTGCAACTCATTGGCTCGCGCACTGAGCTCGCAGAGAAGCGTGCTCAGTTCGAGCAGGCTCAAAAGCTCCTCGCCTCCGGTGGCGATCTCGAATCAATTCCGCAGGTGCTAGGCTCAGAGGTCATCAAAGCCTTGCGCACGCAACACGCCGAAGTGACACGCCGGGAAGCGGACCTAGTGTCGCACTATGGCGCACGCCATCCCGAGGTCAGCAAGGTCCAGGCAGAGCGACGTGATGTGGAATTCCAAATCTCGAGCGAGGTCAAACGCATCGTCGGTAACTTGGCGAACGAGTTAGAGGTGGCGGAGACGCGCGAAGCTGCACTGGCCTACTCGCTTGGACAGGCGACCGGCCAGACCGCGGCAGACAATCAAATTGCCATCCAGGTGCGCGAACTGGAACGGATCGCTAATGCCAACAAGGCCCTTTACGAAGCGTTCCTGTCGCGTGCCAAGATGGCCGACGAAGAAAAGACCTTTAGCGACAGCGGCGTCCGGATCATATCGGTGGCCTCGGTTTCCGAAACGCCGAGTTATCCTCCGAAAAAGGTCATTATTCTCTTTGGCTTAATCGTCGGTCTCGGCCTGGGCACCGGTGGCGCGCTTGCGCGAGAGCTCCTTAATGCCGGATTCGCCACGACGGGCCAAGCGGAAAAAGATCTGGGGCTGCCGATCCTGGCTTCTGTCCCGAAGCTCAGCGAGCCGAAGATGCCAGCGATCCGCGGCCAACACTCCACACAGCCGGCGCTGTTCAGGCTGGAACCGAGATCCGGGTACAGCGAAGCTATCCGAAGCTTGCGTCACGCATTGCTCGACGATGTCGACCAAGGCCGCGCCCCGGTCATTCAGATCACCTCCGCCGTTGCGGGTGAAGGCAAGACAACCACCGCCATCAACCTCGCGATCTCGGCAGCTTCCGCAGGATATCGAGTGCTCATTGTCGATGCGGATCTGCGGCGCAGCGGCTTGACGAAACATTTTTGCATGTCCGATTTGCCCGGTCTCGTCGACTTGGTCACTGACCTGCGGCATCTGCCGAGCATGGTCCGTTTTGACGATGCCACGGCCACTTATGTGCTGCCTGCCGGCAAAGGAACGCTCAATCCGTCCGATCTCCTAGGATCGAGCCGCATGGCGCGCTTTCTCGGCTCCGCCCGTAGATCATTCGATTTGGTGATCGTGGACTCGCCGCCAATCTGCCTGATGGCCGATGCGCCTGTGCTGGCAAAGCATGCGGACCTCGTCGCTCTTGTCGTGAAGTGGAACAGCACCCCCAGAGAAGCCGTGGCAGACGCGCTGCGCCGATTGAATGGCACGAAGGTGGCCGGGATCGCAATGACGATGATCAATGAAAAACAGGCTGCGGGCTATGGCGACTCCTATGGTCCGTATGTCGCGATGTGACCGGCGGTGTAGCGGCGTCTACGTCCTGCCTCCAATGAATATGGGTGTGTCATGCTTACCAGTCATCAGCTTTCATATGAGTCGATAGAAGTCAGGAATACGGAAGGGCAGGCTGCTCGCTGGTACGCCGTCCACACGCAGCCGCATGCGGAAGAAAACGCGTTGCGTCATCTGGAACGGCAGGGCTTCAGGGCTTTCTTGCCGCGCCGGATCCGCACCATTCGGCATGCACGGCGCGTGACGGTGGCCAAGGAAGCCTATTTTCCGAGTTACCTCTTCATCGCGCTCCGGCTTGAGCGCGATCGCTGGCGCTGCATCAACTCAACGGTCGGCGTGGAACAGGTGTTGTCGGCATGCGACCGACCTTTGCCATTCCGAATAGGGCTTGTGGAAGCATTGATGGCAGCTACCGGTCCGGACGGCATCCTGCGGCCAAGGGAGATTTTGAGGCCGGGCCAGACGGTGCGCGTTTCAGATGGAGCCTTCGCCGAGCAGATTGGAATACTGGACAGCGTACAGAGTTCAGGAGCAATCCAAATACTTCTTACCATGATGGAACGGAAAGTCTCTGTTCAGTTGTCGAGAGAACTTATCAGAGTAATTTCTTGACAAACATTTGACTGTAAACTAAACTTTAGTTTGTTGTGGTAGATTCAAGTTTCACCGCAACTGCGGTAGCGTTAGATATTGCGATTGTTGGCTCGGTTATTACCGAAGACATCTGAATACTAACAACGCATCTGGCCCCCAACTGCTCCGAATCGACTCATCGATATCTTCAATTGCGTTTAGCCACCAAAAAGGATGGTGCGAAATGCGCGTGATCCACATTGCTCAGTCGATTGCGGGAGGCGTGGGCACCTATCTCGACGAGATTGCAGCTTGCCAGCTAAAATCGGAGGGCACAGACGACATCTTCTTCGTTGTGCCAGAAGGCAGTGCCGAGTATCTGCCATTTGTCAGCCCGAAGCAGACGATCACCTTTCCGAGCCGTGGACGCACACCTCTGGGTCTCCTGGTTTTCGGCGCAGTCGCGCTGAAGGCAATCAAAACCCTCGATCCGGCGATCGTGCATCTCCATTCCAGTTTCGCTGGAGCGGTGGTCAGACCGATGCTCGCGTTGCGGCCGGCCCGACCACGAATCGTTTATTGTCCCCACGGCTGGGCCTTCGGAATGGAGGTCAGCGCCGTCAAGAAGCAGTTCTATTGTCTGTGCGAACGAATTCTGGCTGCATTGACTGACGTCATCATCGTCAATTCCGACGCCGAGCATACGCTCGGCCAACGGTATCACATACCGGCATCCAAGATGCGAACGATAAAGAACGGAATTGCCGCGGGTTACGGGGCAAAGCCCAAGGTCTGGCCCCGGGATGAGAGCTGTCTCGACCTGGTCTTTATCGGCCGCCTCGACAGGCAGAAAGGACTGGATATCCTGCTCAGGGAAATCGCGCATGCGGGCTGCGAAAACATACGGTTGCACGTCGTGGGCAAACCGGTTCTCGGGGGTTCCCTGCCCGTCCCTCAAATACCGAAGAACGTCAAGTTCTATGGTTGGCTCTCCCGCGCCGACATTTTTGAGATGCTGCCGCGCATGGACGCGCTCGTGATGCCATCCCGCTGGGAGGCCTTCGGCCTTACAGCCATCGAAGCAATGCGCAGCGGCGTTCCTGTCATCGCCAGCAACCGCGGTGCATTGCCGGAAGTCGTGCGCCACGGGCTCGATGGCCTGATCGTCGATATCAACCGGCCAGGCGAGCTGGGTCGCGTCCTAGCCGGTCTAGACCGGGCCGAGTTGAAGAAGTTCGGCAAAGCTGCGCGAGCGCGATTCCGTGCCGAATTCACCTCCGATCGGATGAATCATCTTATCGAAACGCTGTATCGGTGGGTACTTGCCACTAGCCGCCAGCCCGTTGCGGCTGCGGCCATTCCCGCCCGACGGTTTGCCCTCCGTCGCCGGGGCACGTTTCCGAGGGAACGGGCGTAGGAAGCCGTCCATGCTTCCCAACTGTATCATTGTCGGCGCTCCAAAGGCGGGGACGAGTTCCCTGTTCCGCTGGCTGACTGATCACCCCGAGGTCGCGGGTTCGACGCAGAAGGAGACCTACTATTTCGTCGATCCGGGCACGCACATGTACCTCAAGCAGCGAAACTGGGCGGAAAGCGGTCTTGCTGGCTACGAAATGCTCTTCGAACATTGCAACCCATCCGCGCGCGTGATCGTCGAGTCCACACCCAGCTACATGTACTCGCAGACTGCCCTTCGCGAGCTGCCGCGCTTGCCCTCCCAGCCGCGATTCATCTTCATTCTGCGCGAGCCGGTGGCGCAACTGAAGTCGCTCTATGGATATTTCCGGGAGAACTGGGACTGGATTCCGGGTGCCATGTCATTCCGGGACTTCGTGGAAGCCGCTGATCTTGGTACATGCACTTTCAAGGGCAATGAGCTTGCAAGGCAGGCGCTAACGAACGCAAGTTATCTGGAGCATCTGCGACGTTGGCGCGCCGGCTGCGGTCGCGAGCGGATGCATGTCTACCTGTTTGAGAACATGGTTCGCGATAAGCGCGCATTCATGGAATCACTCGCGCAGGTGTTAGGCATATCGACGGAATTTTACCGAGAATACGGCTTTCCGACCGAAAACGGCTCCTACGTCGTAAGAAGCCGCTGGGTCCAGCAGGTCAATATCCGGGTGCGGTCGCTTATTCCGAAGGGCGCCGGCTACGAGACCCTGCGACGGTTCTATCGTACGATGAACACCAAGCCACAGCGAAATTCGCAGATGTGGGACTCCGAAACCGAGCGGATGCTGTCGCGGCGATACGTGGACATGATCCACGAACTCGAGCGCGAGTTCGGACTCAACGCGAGTGCATGGCGACATGCGATCGCGGCGAGATTGAATGTTAGCCACGACTTCACTGCCCGCGCTGTTTCCGCGACCCAGGCCGACCTAGGTACATTCCAATGACGGTCCTATCGGTGAGCCAACTCAGCAGACAAAGCATAGGACAGCTGGTCGTGGTATTGGCCCGCAGCGCAATTTCGCTTCTCAACCGGCACCTTCCGAAGCAAGCGAAGGCTGTCATTGCCGGGTTTCCCGACCTGGAAGACAGCACCATCGAGATTGCGCGTCAGCTCGTTCTCCGGCAGAGCGTCTCGGTGGTGGTCCTCGCCGAAGGCGAAGTGCCGCCATCAATCCGCAGGCAGGAGCCGAACATCGATTGGTGCAGCAGGAAGAGCGTGAGAGGCTTCTTCCACTATCTGACGGCTCGGTATATCTTCTTCACGCATGGCCTTTATCTGAGCCCAAAGCCCCCGCGCTCACAAATTTGCATCAACGTCTGGCACGGCATGCCGATCAAGCGCATCGGCTACCTCATTGGCAGAACGCCCCCGCCCTCGACCTTCGGGATCGCTACCTCTGACATGTTCAGGGGACTGGTCGCCAAGTGTTTCGGAGTGCCGGATGCCGAAATCCTGACGACTGGCATTCCCCGGAATGACGTAATGGTTAGAGCAGCACGCCGGGCGAATGCGATCAAGACACAGCTTGGAATCGGCGACAAGGACACCAAGCCCCGCCTGATCATGTGGCTTCCCACCTTCCGTCAAGCCGTCAGGGGGATCGTAAGGACTGATGGCGTGGCGCATTCGAGCATCTTCGGGATGAGCGACATGGACACCGCTGAATTCTGTGCCTTCCTAGAGGAGCAGAACTGCATCTGCATCCTCAAGGTGCACCCCATGGCACCCGACTTTCCGGACCAAATCCGATCGGATCGCCTAAGAATCTGGCGAGAGCCCGATTTGCGCGAGCGAGGCGTCAGTCTCTATGAGATGTTGGGGGCGGCAGATCTTCTGATCACGGATGCCTCGTCCGTCTATGTCGATTACCTCATTCTCGACAAGCCGGTGATCCTCGCCTTTCCCGATCTTGAAGAGTATCGGCGGTCGCGCGGCTTCGCCCTCGAACCGGTGGAGGATTTCTTCGCAGGACCTGTCGTGTCCGACTACCAGCAGCTGAAATCCGCCATCGCCGAGACTTTCGAAGCGGATCGCTACGCGTTGCCCCGGTCCTCGGTGGTGGCCTGCTTTCACAAGCACCGGGACGATCGGGCAACGACACGGCTTCTTGACGCCGTATTGCCGCAACAGCCGGCACATTACTGAAACACAGGTGTGGCGCATCCAACTGAACGGCGACCGCCAGGCTGCATGGAACGGCCCCGGTTGCAAAGAACGAGAATGGCAGGAGGGCGAAGTGAGAACCGTGTTCGTTTCGGGCGTGTTCGATCTGTTTCATCGTGGACATGTCGAACTGCTCAACCGGGCGGCGAAGTTCGGGGACCGGCTCGTAGTAGGCGTGAACAGCGACGAGATGGTCGAGAGGTACAAACGGCGGCCGGTGTTTGGTGAGGCGGACAGGCTGGCCATCGTCAGATCGATGCGCTGGGTGACGGATGCTGTCATCTATGGCGAGTTCGACCTGAAGCCGATGGTCGAAAGGTTCAGGCCATCGGTCATGGTCCACGGCGACGACTGGCCTCGGGAATCGTACCTCAATCAGATCAGGATGACGGAACAGGACCTGGAACTCTACGGCGTCGAGCTGGTCTTCGTGCCCTACTGGCGAGGCACAAGTACGACGTCCATCGTCGAGCAACTTAACGGTTCGCGTAGCGTCAACCGCGCGCTGCCTGAACTGCCGTTGAACGGTGCTTCTGCCGCGGACTTTGCCATCTGATCTAGCAAGCCACCCTGCCTCGCGGAGGAGTTCCAGCTTTGGTGGAAAACGTCATGCCACCGAAAAAAGCGGTCATACAGCTTGCCGGGGGACTGTCAGGAATCTTGTGCGTGAGGCCATGCGATGATTCTCCTTTCCATCATCATGGCCTCACGCACAAGATTCCTGACAGTCCCGCTTGCCGGTCCCGGAACCCAGTTCCTGCTAACCAGCGTCGCGTCGCTCCTTAATGAGAGAGACGGAAACAGCCTTCGGGCATCCACATGCATAAAGAAAAACATATCGCCATCGGCCGGAACAGGGACGAGCTGGGCCTTGCCTACAACCTGTCTTATTCGGTGGCAGGCCAGCTCTGGTATGTCCTGACGCAGATGTGCGTTCTTTCGGCCCTCGCCCGCTTCAAGGGACCGGAAGCGGTGGGTGAATTCGGGCTTGCCATGGCTATCACTACACCGGTGTTCATGCTGGCGAATATGGGCATCCGAACCGGCCAGGCAACCGATGTCCATGGCTTCTTTTCCTTTTCGGAATATGCTGGCCTAGTGCTACTCACCGCGGCCATCGCGGCATTGACATCGATCGGTATAGGATACGCACTTTCGGCATCTCATATTACCTTCCTGATTGTGCTGATCTTCTCGATCACCAAAGCATTCGAGGCCATAAGCAACCTTTCATACGGTGCGTTCCAGCAGGCCGGCCGAATGGACAAGGTCGCGCGTTCTCTCGCCATCCGGGGCCTGCTCACGGTCAGTGCTTTTGTCGCTCTGCTCTCGCTGGGTGTGGAGACCGGCGTGGCATTCCTTGCCCAGTTGACGGTATGGGCGGCGTTATCGTTGGCCTACGACTATCCTCGCGCATGCCGGATAGCCACCGGCCTGTGGTGCTGGCCCTCCTGGCAATGGGAGCGGCTACTCCGGCTCGCACGGGAAATTGGTCCGATCGGTGTTGGCCATTTCATGAACTCCCTGCTGGTCAGCATGCCACGGATGGCTGTGGAGCGGTGGCTTGGGCTGGAAGCCTTGGGCCTGCTCACTGTGGTGACGTACTTCCAGCAAGCCGGAACTCTCGTCGTCAACGCTGCCTCGCAGACGCTGGTGAACTACTTCGCCAGGCTCAAGCGGGACGGTGAAACCAAGGCGATCAGAACCACGTTGCTTGCCCTTTTCGGCGCGGCGGTCCTGGTATCGGCAGGCAGCATTGCCGTGACCTACTTCGCGGGCGAGCAGATCCTTGCGAACCTCTTCGGGGTGGAATTCACACGGGCAAACGATCTCCTGATGCTGATTGCCCTTGCGATCAGCGTGAAGGTCTTCGCGATGCTGCCGCAGAGCCTGATGCATTCGGACCGCCGGTTCAAGGCCTACTTCAGGTATCAGGCCGCCTCGCTTGCGCTATGCATTGTCCTGCTCGCGATCCTCGTTCCCCTTTGGGGATTGCTTGGAGCCGGCAGTGCAATACTGGCCACGGCTGTCTTCAGGATGTGCGTCCTGACCGTCGCCGTCGCGATTTGGCCACGGAACAGCACATCCAAGGTCGCCAGCCCCGCCGCGCCGAGAGCGGCTTGAGCGAAAGTCGACAGCCATGACACACTCGACTGTGAAAAGCGTGGTGATCGCAAACGACCACGCCTTTGTTAACGGCGGGCAGGCCAAGATCGCGCTGGAATCCGCGCTGAACCTCAAGCGCCAGGGGCTCGACGTATCCTTTGTCGCGGGCCAGGGTCCGGCCGACCCTCGGCTTGATGAAGCGGGTATCGAATGCACAATCACTGGCTCACACGATATTCTCTCAGATCCTGACCGTCTCCATGCCGCCACCTGCGGCCTGTGGAATCTTGCTGCGGCGCGCGCATTGGCAAGGGTGATAGATGCACGTGATCCCGTCACCACGATCGTCCACGTGCATGGTTGGTCAAAGGCCCTGTCGCCGAGCATCGGTCCGGTGGTGGTCAAATCCAAGACGCCGCACGTCTTCACGCTCCATGAATACTTCCTGGCTTGCCCTAACGGCGGCTTCTACAACTATCAAACCGGCACGATCTGCCAAAAACGGGCGCTCGGCGCCAAATGCCTGACGACGCAGTGCGATCCGCGCCACGCGGGCCATAAGGCCTGGCGCGTTGCGCGGCAAGCAGTATTGCGGACGCTGGGGCTCATGCCGAGAGGATTGAGGGACGTCATCTATCTCACCGCCAGGCAGCTTTCCCTGATGCGCCCATATTTCCCGGCTGAGGCACGATGGCACTATCTTCCCAACCCGGTCGAAATCCGGAGCGACGAGCGGGTGACTGCGGAAGATAATGAGACTTTCCTCTTCATTGGTCGTCTCTCGCCAGAAAAGGGCGCAGACATTGCCGCCGCCGCCGCACGCATCGCCGGCGTGAAGATTGCTTTCGCAGGCGACGGCGAAGCACGGGACACGGTTACGCGCGCCAATCCGGATGCGGTTATGTTGGGCTGGCTGAACTCAGACCAGTTGGTCTCGTGGATGCGCAAGGCACGCTGCGTTGTCTTTCCAAGCCGCTGGTACGAAACCTACGGGCTGGTCGTCGCCGAGGCGTTGCGGCTTGGTCTTCCCGTCCTTGTCTCGCGTAGCAGCGTCGCGGCGGAACTCGTACGCCACGGTGAGAGCGGATTTCATGTGGAGGCGGGCAATGTGGAGCAATGGGCCGCCTTCATGGGCCAGCTTCAGCATGACGCAACGGCGAGAATGCTCAGTCATGCCGCTTACGCGGCCGGAGCGAAAATACCCAGCTATAATGACTACACCGATGAGCTTTTGGCCATCTATGACCGCATAAGCGTCGACAGACGCTGGACGCACTAGAGTTTCAGGAGTTTCAGGTGAGCGCTCTGAAAGCCTTTCATCCGGCGGGGCTGCTGATCGCGCTGATGTCGGTTCAGTGGGCGCCAATAGCGAAAACCGCAGGATTTTCAGTCCAGGTTGCCTACCTCGGCATCATCTTACTGATCATGTTAACCTTGGCCAGTGCCGGAATGCGTCGTGGCTTCGTGGCGGTGCTGCGCAGGAATGCGTCTTGGCTGGTTCCCTATGCCGTTTATCTGCTCCTGCTGACGCTGGCGCTGTACGGCTCACCTGGCCAGAACATGGCTCCACGCCAAATCTTCTACCTAACGGGCGCTCTATGCCTGTCGGCATTTATCGTGCAGTCGCGTGATCCTGGCCGCACCCTTCGCACCGGCGCCGGTATCGGCATTTCTCTCTTCATTCTAGTGATCGAAGTCATCGCGAGGGATGTGGGCTTGAGCTGGTATGTCGCTTTGCAACATTTTCTCACGACGGGCGATTTCGATTTCATTGTCTATGGTTTCTTCCGCGCGGTCTTCAACGCATACAGCGACGGCGAAGACCTGGCTGTGGCGGCCGCCTTAAAGAACGGGGTGGCGGTGAGCATTTTCGTGATGAGCCTGATCTTTCGGATTGGCTATGGCCGGCGCGGCGCCGACTGGAGAGGAGTCGGCCTGACATTACTCGCCTTGTTCCTGATCCTCATGCTGAATACGCGATCGGTGCTCATCGTTGCTGGCGTGTCGATGCTGCTGGCGAGCCTGTTGCGAAGCGCCACTCGTCACGACGAGAGCACGGCTGCCCTCGTCATGAAGATGGCTCTTGCTATTATGCTTGTGCTTGGAACTGTGTTGATCTTCCTGACGGACAATCCGGTGGTCGGCATGATATCCGACCGGTTCGCATTCGAAGACGCATCAACGGAAAACCGCGTCGCCCAATACGGTTGGGCGCTTCAGATGATCGAACACAACCTGCTGCTGGGAAACGGTTACACCGAACATGACGGGCGTCTCATTCACAACCTGTTTCTCAGTGCCTGGGTGCAGGCTGGTTTAGTTGCTTTCTTCCTCGTGGCGAGCTTTTACCTGGCCGTGGCGGGTATCTGGATGGCTTTCGTCTTCAAGGTCACGAGCAACCCGCAGCGCTGGGTGCTCCCGATGCCCTTCGAATGGGTGGCCATGTTGCCCATCCTGCCCCTGTTCCGGGTTTGGCTCTCCGGTGATGCGGGACATCTGTTCCTTGGCGAGTGGGTAGCGCTGGCAACATTCTTCGGCTGCGTCCTGCGAAATGATCTGGCGATGCGTGAAATAGCGGGCATGCGCGGCCACGCCAATCGTGTACCCGTGTCGTTTCGGGCATCCCGAAGAGCTGGTCAGCTGATGCCGTCCACGCCCCCGGCAATCGGGCACTTGGAAACATGATGCGCACGGGTAGGACATCGCTTGCAAGCCGGCGTGCCTTCCTGGCTATGGCGAGCGCCGGGATCGGCGCGCTTTCGGCTGCTTCGCCCGCTGCATCCGGTGGCGCGGACCAGGAGATGTCCGTAACACCTGAGATGTTTGGAGCGCGCCCGGACAATCCATCGTTCGACAGCGCGGATGCAATCGCGGCAGCCTTCGCCTTAGGCAAAACCGTTCGCTTCGGCCAAGGCACCTATTATGTCGGACGGTCGGTTTCTCCAGGGCGGGAACATGCACGGGCTCATTTCGACGGCACGACTATTCGCGTTATCAAAGGCGCGGCATACGCGGCTTTCACGGAATGCCTGGGATGGGACGGCAAGCCGCTGCTCGGCCGCAATCGCCAGGGCAATCTTCCAGCGATTGGCACCGCTGTGCGCGTGCTGTTCGACCTGACCGGAACCCGCTATTCGCACTATAGTGGGCAACTCGAACTCAGGGGCGAGTCCTCCTTCGATGGACTTGCGCTGCTTGCGTCATCCAACCACCTGCTCATCTCAGGTGCAAAGGCAGGCGGCGGTGGATCGGTTTGGGACTGCAATCTGATCCTGTCGTTCGGCACCTATGGCATGTTCGGCACACCCCGCTTCGATGCCCCGACGAACGAATTTTATCCTGACCCGTTCACCGGCACCGCCTTCGCGAGAGTATGGATCCACAGCTGCCCCATCCCGCTGCTCGCAGGACAGAATACTTTCGACGACAGCTTCATCAACGTTCTCCAGCTTGCCCTGCTGGACGGCGCGCGGAGTTTCGTTAATGGTACTGCGGTCAATGCGGGTACCGTATTCATGCGCTGCAACGGGAGCGCCCAGACCGCTGTTGCCTTCGACGTCCAGGAGGCGACGCTTACCGCCAACACCTTGTATGCAGAGAATTCGCTGGATGTGCCCATCATCCTACGCGAAGGAGCCTGGATCGAGGGGGTGCTGCGTCATGGCGCCGGGTCCAAGAGCAATTTCGCCAGGCAGGCGATGGTCTTTACGGACGCGGCGACCGCCGGCGGAGTCGTCACGGCGCATGAGCGCTGCCAGGACAGCCCGCATATGCAAGCCTTGATAAAGCTTGGCGCCAGACGGGCCGAAGACGCCAGAACGTTTGTCGTCCATCAACCCTACCCTGAGCACCGGAAGGCGGCATTTGCATACGACGATCAATCGGCTGTCGTGGGGCAAACTCGCGACTCGCTGATATGCCACGCGCCAGGCGGGATTGTCCGCTACCGGCGCCATAAGGGCATGCTTCTGAAATACCAGCGTTGCGCTGGAGGCACCCCCTATCAGCAGTTGGTGGACGCGGACAGAAACCTTCCTCTTCCGAGCTTTGAAGCCTCTTACGGCACGATTGCGATTTCCACGACATCCTCCGACGCTCAGACACTGTTCGTTGATTGCGCGGATACCCGGGAGAATGGCTTCCCCGTAGTTTACACCGATTTCCGCATCGATGCTCGTGAGCCGCACCCGCTGATGCTTGCAGCACCCGCGCAATCGGATCTGGGGCGGCAGATAACCGTCTCCGCCCGAAACGCGGCGGTCACCCTCGTCCACGATGCCAACTGCCGCTTGCTCGGCAGAGCCGACCAGATTCTTACACGCGACGGCAACGAACGCGTTCTGCTGCAGTGCACCGAATATTGGACAGGTGCCGAACATCGGTCTGGTTGGGTCCAGATCGGCGCATAACCGAAATTCCAGAGGCAAAGCATGAAGCTGCTACGGTTCATCTCGAAGGAAATCATCAACTCGCTTGGCTACGAAGTGCGCCGCGTGCCTCGCGCGGCCGAGGTGTCTTCGACCGTGAGGTCCGGTATCGATCCGGTCACATTTCAATACATGCCCCGCATCAGAGGCTCGGCCGTAATCGAGATACGGCTGCAGGATACCAGGGGGCTGAACTGCCTGGGGCTACCATTCCATCCCGCATGCCACCCCTTTGTGCGTACCGCGCTGGCAGCGAAAACAGGCTTGGAAGCGACGTCCAAGATTCGCAGCATCCTGGAAGAGTTCTATGGATCCGTTCAGCCGGCCACCGCCCGCGAGGCGGTGGATGTCACTATGGGCGATGCACCTGGATTGCAAGGCGTTCCCGCCGCGGGATGGGTATATCCTTGGGCGGACAAGTCGGTCGAGGAAACGTTGCGCGGCAGACAAACCGCAATGGGGCTCGATGCTCTTCAATACGGCAAGATGTTATCTTTCTCCGAAGGGCTGACTGCGTTCGGCCCAGTAGGTGCGAAGAAGCTGAACCTCGAGGTGGAACGCATTCAGCGCTTAATAGCCTCGATTGCCACGAACGGCTTTGATCTGTTCAACAGAAGGAATCCCTTGAAGGTAATCGGACTGCGCAGGGGCGACAATTACAGGTGGATCGTCCTTGCGGGGCATCATCGGTTTGCAGCTTGTGCGGCTTTCTCCATCGCAGCCGTCCCGGCAATGGTTGTGGACATCGTGCGCTATGAGGATTGCAGTTACTGGCCTCAGGTTGTTTCCGGAATCTACACGGTTTCGGGTGCGCGCGCCGTTTTCGATCGGTTGTTCGAGGGCGTGCCGGCCCGCGTCTGCAACGGCTGGCTCCAAGGTAAAACGGCGCAGCACGTAAACGGGACCCTTTTCCCAACCGCCGCGCTTCACTGAACTCGGTCGTCTCGCATATCCTGAAGAGCGGCCGGCTGGGATGCCCGCGCGGCGCAGTCGTCAAACAAGAGGTCGAGGACCATGGATCTGCAGTTCGCTTGGCCCCAATCATACAGCGACGTGGCTCTGATCAGCCTGTCGTTGGCGCCGCCTCTTATCTTGGCCCGGCGCCAATCTTACGCCTTGTTCGGTCTCCTGGCGAACGGCGCCATCGCACTGCTATTCCTAAGTTCGGCACTGGAGCTCGTCACGACGGTTCTGTTCCTGTTGAGCGCCAACATGGTGTTGGGAACGTTCTGCTTGGCGGCGACGACGGATAAAGCTTCGCATTTGCAAAATGATCTCGCCTCGGCTGAATCCACTATTCAGGACTTGCATCTGGCCGAAGAACGCCGACGCGCGGCAAGCGCGAGAGTGGACATGATGGGCGCCCCTTCCTCGCTCCTCCCTCGACCTCAACCAGGAAGGCAGCGAGCGCTCAAACTGGCCGCCGCGGCCGGGAGAGAGTCAAGAGCTGGTAGTAGAGCTGGTTCGGCTCTCTAACTGCAGTCATCCGACTCTGCCGCGACCTAACCACAGACCGTGCGGTGGCGCAGGTATTCCGAAGAGCGATGCTGGTCGATCGCTCTGTTCGTCATCCTGGCCCGGACCGCCGTCGTGGTCCTGAAGTTCAGCGAGACCTGCTAGCTATAGATGCAGCAAGCCCCGGCAGGTGCAGCAAGTCCCGGCGGAAAATCATCCCTTGCCGATCGGCGATCTTGTTCCGCCAGAGAAGCGCCAGGGCCAAGCCGAGTAGATACAAGCACTGCAGAAGAACAGCAGCGTCCCAGCACGATGTTCTGGGCAGAAGCCGAGGACACTGCCCTCACCCCACGCTGGTAGCCACGACGACGAGCGTCACGACGATCAATGTCTGAACACGGAACTGGAAGCCTATTGCAATCCCAATGGCTCCAACCACTGCAAGGTTCCAGGCCAAATCCCGATCCTGCGCAAACGAAGCAAAACGGGGAGACGACGTCAAACAGAGCAGAGTTGGTTCCGGTTGAACACAAAAGAGTCGGTGGCCCGCCGCGAGCCGGCCGACTGGATCCGGGCGCCACGCGTATCGGATCGTTCTTCGACAGTCGAAAGGCATTCCAATGCATCTGACCATGTGGCACCCCAATGTGCATCACGCCGCTACCTTCCGTCGCGCAGGACTTGCGCGTTGGCGAACCTTGGGCCTCCTGTTCCTTGGCTTGCTGTTTGTTGGCACGGTTCATCCCGACGAGGCGGCCGCTGACGACTACCGCCTGGGTACCGGGGACGTGCTTCGCGTCTCCGTATATGGCGAACCGGTGTATCCGCTGCAGGTGACTGTGGACCCGGCCGGCATCATAACCTTGCCGCTATTGGGAGAAGTCAAGGCGCAAGGTCAGTCGGTTCGCAACCTCGTGAAAAGCATTGAGGCAGCATTCCGGGAACGCGAACTGCTCCTTGATCCGTTCGTTCAGGTAGACATTGCGGAATATCGGCCGTTCTTCATCAGCGGGGCGGTCGCCCAGCCCGGTGCCTACCCTTACAAACCGGGAATGTCGGTCCGACACGCGCTGGCGATTGCCGGCGGCTTCAAGGCAGTTCGGATCGGCGATAAGGCGCCCTCGCTTACAATCGCGGATATAAGAAGCGACCAGGTCGAGCGGATCATCGACATATTCAGGTACGAGGTCCAGTTGGAGCGCCTAAGAGCGGAGCTTCGGGATAGCAGTTCGTTTTCGCCACCGGCCAAAATCCCTGTCGAACTGGCGCCTGAAGTGGTGGCGGACATTATTTCCTCGGAGGAAGCGCAACTTCAGGTTCGCCGAGCCGATTTCGACCGGCAGGTCCGGGAATTGCAGGCGGTGATCGCCGAAGCAGCCCGCGAGGTGGAATCCATCTCGCGGGCTCGAAGCAACAAGGAAATGGTAACGGCCGACCAGCTCAAGGAAGTTGAGACCGCCAGGCAACTCAAATCCAAGGCGCTCATTAAGAACTCCGATTTGCTCGCGGCCGAGCGTGGTTACAACAACTACCTAGCCGAATTGGCCCAGCTCGAGGTCCAGGATAGCAAAAAGCAACAGGATCTCTTGGGACTGGAGAGCGAGGTAGAAAAGCTGACAGCTGCGCGGAAGGTCGCGATCATATCGCAAATCCAGGAAGCACAGATGGCCATGGCCAAGGCACAGAACAAGGCAAACTTCCTTGCCCAGCAGCTCACCTTTGTTTCCACCTATGGCGAACAAAACAGCCTTGATGACCTGCGCAACGTCGTGCGGATCACCATTCATCGTCCATCGGATAACAAAAGCATTCGCCTGATGGCGGACGAAGATTCACCGGTCGAAGCCGGCGATATCCTCGATGTGGCTATTCTGCTCAACAACAATTTCGACGCATCCGGCTCCTCTGCCGCTCTCACAACGCAATCGGCTGACTAGCCAGCCATATCTGAACCGAGACAATGAACCTCTTGAGCAAGGTGCGGAAACCAGTTGCCATCTGTCAGTTGGAAACACTCGCCGGATGTCTGGAGGGCACGAGTTCTTACCCAACTGATCTCGCCGGCATTACCGATCTCACGAACAGGCATCTGGTCACGCCGCAGCTCTTTGTTGCGATGGTCGGACATAGGCCGGATACGCAGCAGCAAATGGATTTCCTGAGCTATTGGCAGGAAATTCATCAATTAAATGAGGTTCGAAACAAGCGCCTGATGGAGCAGCTGGAAGACGTGCTCAAAACTCTGAACGCCGCCGGAATATCACCTATCCTTCTGACGGGTGCCTGCAGCTTGGTGAAGTCCGACGATGCGTTCTCGGCAGCTCGCATGATCGCCGATCTGGACATCCTGCTTTGCCCTCATGAATCCGGACGCGGTCTGCAAGCCCTCACGCAGGTGGGCTATCTTCGCTGCGAGGAGGGACCCAGCCGCCACACGATCGCAAAGCTCGTCAAGGACGGTTTCATCGCTATGGTGCATCTCCATGGCGCCGCGCCCGGGACATGGGAGGCGATGCCGGTAGAAGACATGTCGCGCGATGCGAAAGATGTCACGCTTGGATCCTTGCATGCAAGGATCCTTGCTCCGGCCGATCGGCTCTCCTTCCTGATCGGACACGACATGATTCAAGATCGGGGACTGTTGTTCGGAACGCTGCATCTAAGACATCTCCTCGACGCGCGCGAGATATGCCGCCGGGAACTGGTCGATTGGGAGCTGGTTCGCTACCGGTTCCAGTCCCGCGCCAGGAAGCTCGCCTTGGGCCTCTATCTGGAAAACTTGGCGCGGCTTTGTCGGTTCGACGACTATGCAGCTCCTCGTCGAGGCGCGTTCTACCACCTGCTCTACCACCGGCAGACTTTGCTTTTCGAGGAAAAGAAATACGCCGCGATTGACCGTGCAGTGCTGGTGCGGCCCGTTCGGGCAATGAGATACATCATGAGATTTAGCCGATTGGCAGGTGCTCCGCCCTATTGAGAAAGTCCCGCCGCAGTGGTCGCGATCGACCGTTCGCGGTCCATAGTAGCGGCGCCGGAAATACCGACGATATCGAACCCTGCATCGTGCAAGGACTTATTGGACCTCTGTGCTACGCCGTGAATCTCATAGCTCGGTCGACATTTTCATCTCAGAAAGCTCGGCTAACGGACACAACAGCCGCGGCCGCGCCGGGTCTGAGATATCGAGCTTATCCCAGGGAATGCGGTACAAGACGTCACGATGGCGGAGCCGAAAAAGATCAAGCAGCGCGACGCCAATGGTCGAAGAAAGACGCTCAAACGCAGCGTAGATACCGACGTGGAATTCGGGGATGACCAGCTCCTTGCCATGCCGTTTGGCGCACACCATGGCAGGCTCGATGTCGAAGCATTTGTGCCGACCGGGCAGGAAGCGGTCGGCCTGCGCATCCGCCGCCTCGTGGCAATCAAGATCAACCGCGTGCCGGTATGGCGCGAAGATCCGGCGTAGGACAAAGCAATGGCCAGAGGGAGGCTCGCCTCGAAGAACGGTTTGACCCCGGGACCTAGCCTGGGAGCTGATCGCGAAAGGCGGTGGCTTTAAAGCCGGATCGGTCCGCCTTTGGGCGGACATCGCCCAAAACTCACGTCACATTGACGTTGTCATCGGGCACGCTCAGCAGCTCGTGCGAACTGCGTCCCTTCAAGTGTTGCGCCGCGCGAGACACCGACAGGCTGGGTGGAATCGACACCAGCATGTGCACATGGTCGCGATTGATCGATCTGGCAGGCACAACCATCTCATGGGCCTGCGCCGTCTCGCGCAACGCTCCCGGCACCTGGTTTCCAACGTCGCCACCAAGCACTGGGTGACGGGTACTTCGTCACCCAAACCAGATGGTACTGGGTCCCAATCCGTGTGGCTTCCACGCTTATACGCTAAAGCCCTACGTCCTCAGAACGCTGTTTTCAGCGACCGTGATGATCAAGGAGCTTACACTTGGCCGGGAGGGCCAAGGTGAATATGGTTCTTGTCTCCCCAGCCGTTGCCCGGGCGTGATCCTCCCGATTTGGCGATCGCCTTTGAGCTCAAGCTTGTGCCGAGCAGAAGCGTTATGGCTGGCGGTGTCACCGCAGCAAAACGCCCCGCCTTCTTGAGAAAGTCCCGGCGCGCCTGAGACTCTGAAACCAGAGTTTCCTGCGTCAGTTGCGAGCGTTTTGTCTTTTCGGTTGGCATGTCAAACTCCCCACAAGTGTTCCAAGATTTCGCAGACTTACCCTATTCTTCCCGGTACGGGCGTACTAGTTCACCAAAAGGCTTAGACTTTCGTGCTGGGATTCGAGGGCGTGCGAGCGATGCGCCGCGCGAGATCGATCGAGCACGCGCGCCCGGCCCTCGGCCCGATTTGCCGGCCAGCCCGATGATCGGGGGGTCGCCGTGAACACGCGCCTCCACTGATGGAAACGGATCACATTTTGCCGAAGAAATGCTGCAGGGCGAGGAGCTGGGTATCGAGCGCATTGCGGGCGCCTTGATCTGCCATGGACGCCTGCAGCGCCGTCCAGTCCACATCCTCGCTTTCCGCCAATCGTGCCAGATCATGAAGGCGCCGCAGATCAATCCTTCCGCGCCAGTAATCCCCCTTCTTGAACAGGTCGTACACGATCCAGTGCAGAGCGCGGACTGGGCCGGCAATATTCACCCGCAGACCGTTTCGCTGGACGAGCCAGGGCGGTCAAGGCTCGCCCGATGCGGCCGGAGTTCCAGCATTCCGGCGTCCTGCTGACGAACCATGCCTCGGCCACTCGCCACCTCGACGTAACCAAGCTCTTCAAGACAGGCTTGGGCAGCCGCCTCTTCCCACGGCTAGATCGAGGTCACTCGTCATCCGGCTGGGAACTCGGCGGGCCGGCGAAAGAAAAAGGGGGGCCGCACCCTTGAGCCGGAGCGGGACGATGTCATGGCGATTAAGGGCTGCAACGGCTTCGAGCAGTTGGGCGCGCAAGCGCAGGTTCCGTTCCCGATTGCAGTCGTGAACGAACCGAAGATACTCGCCCATATCCTGCGGCAGTTGATGGATCTGGCCGCACGTTTGCAGCGTGCGATTGGCCGGGGCAATCACAGCATGCCAGTCGGTCCTGTCGGCTGGACTGCTGCGCAGCCCGGCGATCAGCGCCTCAAGCGCGTTGCCTCATCGCATGCTTTCGTGATCAGCTCTACCGCATCATCGAGCTTCGAATAGGTCAGGCAATAGGTGCCCGCCGATCCGATGACTTGGGTCAATATGTCGAAGGCGGTGCCATTCAGCTCTTGGCCGCGTGCAGACGCGCCGTTGAGCAGGACGCGCAATGCGCTGGCTGGCTCGATCGGCTCCAGGCAAGCCTTCGCGTCGCGGCTTCGACGGAGCTGGATCACGCAGCCGATTGGCACGGGCGAGCGCGGCACGAACTCCTTGGGCACGGCAAACCGAACACGCCGGCCGTCCGGCCGGCGACAGACCGGAATAGCATCGAGATCGGGGTAGTATTCGGCCAGAAGCGGCCATGCTCCCGCTTTGACAGCGGGGGCAAACGGCAAACCCACGCCGTGCTCCCGGGAGTCCAGCAGCGTGACATCGTCGGAAGCAAAACCGAATCCCGCATGCATCAACGCCACGGTCAGCGTTGTCTTGCCTGCGCCCGGGTTGCCGCAAAGAAGCACGATGCGTTCATTTCTGAGAAGCGCAGCCGCGTGCAGAGCAAGCTCGTAGGCGCCGCGATCGAGAACCTCGATCAACAATTGCCCTTTCAGCATGACAGGCAATTCGTCGGGCGAGCAGGAGAGAACCCAGTCGTCATCCCGGAACAAGTGGACCTGCCCTTCATGCTCGACCGGCTGGAGCAGAACGTCGGCGGTCTCGCTTCGGACCTCGAGATGCCGGAATGTGGCGATCGCGGGAAAAGCGCAGGCTGCGGGGTAGACGATGCGCATGTTAAGGCCCGCAATGGCGACCACCTGGCTCACAGTCTCTTGAGCTGACGCGGACAACGGCGCCTGGGGCCGTATCAGGCTCAGCCGTTGCCAATCCCTTAGCGCAGCCTCGACGTGCCTGTTTGCCTCGAGCCTATCAACGCCAGCGCGCGCCATCTCGCCCGAGATGGCGTCCAGCGGCATGCCTCCTTCCAGGGAGCGCCAGATCTCGGCAGCAGTATCGTTGACGGCGAAAATGGCCTGCCGAGATGGACTGAACAGAATATTTTGCCCTCTGACGCGTACCAGCCGCCCCTGGGTCACAAACGTCGCACGACTGTGAGCGGCGGGGCCGAGCGCCGTTCTTTTAACCCGCTCATGCTGATTCATCGGATAGCCCCCCTCCCGTCTGCCGAAACGCCATGACGGTCCAAGCTGTTGTTGCAAAGCAGGTGTGTTCAACGGGTGATGCGGCAATGCCCTCTCGGCAGGACTTTCATTTTGTCCAATCGCCCACAGGTGCGACTTCTCACAGCGCTTCGTCGGAGAAACCGGGCCACGTTCTGATGTGCCGCGACCCACTGGAGATGCGCCTTGTTCCAGTATTCGCGCGCGTCGGCCCCGTCAGGATCCTGAAACCGGACGGCGGCAGCGACAATGCGGACAGGATTGGCTCATCCGGTAGCCACGCGCACCCAACGCGGGATTAAAGGCGCGCTGCCGCACCGCGGGTGAATGTTCCGCGCCCCTATTTCATGCAGCGTAGGCTGCGCGGATAGACAAGGAAATGAGCGAAAAAGCGTCATTGGGAGAAGATGTCCTACGCCTTTTGTGCAAGCGGCGGCGGCGCGGCGACTCCTGCCGTCTGATCAGGAGCAGGTCAGGCAGTGCTGTCGGATTGGGCGTTGGTACGGATTCTGAGATGTGCGAGACTTGGGCGTGGCACTGAGTCTTCCACACCATAGGAGAACGCCGTGCTTTGGGGCCTAATCGCCGTCGGCGGGATCGGCATTTTGCTCGGATTTCGTGTTCGAGCACCGGCACTCATCGTCGCGACCGCGGTGATTGTCCTGGTCAGCGCCGTTGCTGGCGGCATCGGCAGCTTGCTTGACTGGGACCGTCTGCTTTCGATCCTGCTTTTCGTTGTCACGCTGCAGTGCGCCTACCTGCTCGGCGTCCTCCTTGGCGTCGTGTGGCGTCGCGGCCTCACCCATGAGCAATGACGGACCGCAGCTGCCGTGTTGTCGCCGGCGCCGGACGTGTTCGACGCAGTCATACCGCTAGGGTTCGCTGCCTTTCTCTCGCTAATGCATGTCGCCCAAAAGTGCGCAGCGGTTTTGGAGAACGACATACATCAAACAACGCCTGAATCCGTTTCGCTGCGACGCGCTTTAGTCAAGACGCATGATCGAATCTCATCACGGCGAAGACCGTCCGAATGAGAATGAGAACATCGGCCCATATGGACCAGTTCCGAACGTAGCGGCTGTCGATAGAGACACGGCTGGGATAATCTATTGCGTCTCTGCCCGTCACTTGCCACAGGCCGGTCAGCCCGGGCCGGGTTCGAAGGTAATCGATCGCACAGGCTCCGTAACGTTGCAGTTCCTCGGGGACGACCGGCCGAGGGCCGACGCAACTCATCTCGCCGCGCACCACGTTGATGAGTTGGGGCAGTTCATCAAGGCTCGACTTCCTGAGGATGTGCCCCAGGAATGTGATGCGCGGGTCCTTCTTGAATTTCCAATTCTGCTGCCACTCCTTGGCGGCTTCGGGATTGCTGGCGAGATAGTCTGCCAGAACCTGCTCGGAGTTCGCGACCATGGTCCTGAACTTGTAGCAGGCGAAGCGCTTGCCGTTGAACCCGACTCGGGTGTGGGAGAATATCGCCGGTCGGCCGTCGGTCACCAATATCAGGAGAGTAACCGCCAGCATGATCGGAGCAGCAAGGACAAGGGCGATCAATGCAACCGTCACGTCCATTATCCTCTTGGGCCGGCCTCCAAGCGGAGGGAGGTTTTGGCCGATCTGGATGCCGGGGCTGCGACGCTTTATGTCAAATGCGCTGATTGTCACCGGTTTCACCAAGAAACGTTGTTGGTGTTGCCGTCCAACTTCACAGCGACTTGGGACTCTTGGCAAGAGAAGCAAAGGAGGTAGCGTACCCGGTGCGCGTTACTCCTAAGCCTGATCCGCGCCTCATTGGCGTCGTGTCTTTAAGCCTTCTGATCAAACGGCGTATCACCTAACATCCGTTTGCTGCGGTAGCAGTTTGGGCGGGTTCGGCTGTATTGCCAAAGTCTGCATTGGCTCAGCCACCAAGAGATCGGAGTGCCAAGCAAATAGAGGCCGTCGCACTAAATGCGCGAGGGGCCGCAAGGCGTCCGTCAAAACAATGCAAGAAATGCACGTGCATCGCCCCGAGATAAGATCCCCCTGGGCGATCGGTTCGCTTAAAGGAGCTCGCAGGTTTATTTGACAGTGGAGCCCGCAACGTGGTGCCCAGCATGATGCCTTTACCACGTGATTTTGCCGCAGCGTCGTTTGCTCGTGATATCCTCGACATCGACCTTGCCGAAGTGCTTGCTATCGTGCGCAAGCAAATAGCCTTGCTTGATCTCGATCTTTCCGGCCTCACCGTGGTCGTTGGCGCCACGACAGGATACCAAGCGGTGACGGCCACAGCGGCGGCGCTTGCCAACGCCAGCCATGTCATTGCGCTCACCCGCATATCCTCCAGACATCCGAGCCTGGCGGCCATCGCGGATACGACGTTGGCATTTGCCAAACACGCTAAGGTCTCCGAACGCGTTGAAGTGACAAACCGCATCGGCAGCCGCAAATGGCAGGACGTCGACCTCGTCACGAACTGTCTCCAGGTCGGCCCAATTTCGAGATCGCTTATCGAACTCTTACCCTCGGATGCGGTTGTTTCGCTAATGGCTGAACCATGGGAGCTTCGGCCGGGCGTTGTAGACTTCGACGCCTGTGACGAGGCCGGCATCAAAGTTGCGGCTCCCAATCTCAGCCACCCAGCCATAAATCTGCTGCCGGAATTCGCGCGGTTATGCTGCATCTTGCTCGGCGATGCCGGTGTCGATCCACGTGCCGCCAGGCTCGCCATCGTCTGTGACACGCCCTGTGCGCCGTCCCTTGAGCAAACGCTGCGCGAGAGCGGGGCCACAGTAAGTGTCTTTTCGCACCCCATGCTCCTGACCGACGATGCATGGGATGTGATCGTGGTCGCGATGAGGCCGTCCGACAAGCCACCAATGGACATTAATCGCCTGGGCCGGATTGCCCGGAACTCTCGCCAAGCGCTGCTGGTGCAGTTCAGCGGCGGGATCGATCGCTCGGCCGCAAGCTATTTCGGCCTCAGGGTCTGGCCACAGAAGCGGCCCGCCCGTGGTCAGCTAGCCCTTCCACTTGACGTACTCGGATCGGCGCCAATCGTCCGTAGACTGACGGGAGGGCTGAAGGCCGCGGAAGCTGCATATCGTGGCGCAGAGCTTGGAGGGGACAGCGTTGGATTTCTCGTGACGGCAAGGTCGGCAACGGTTGGCTGGGGACGTGCCTGAACATACGCCAAGCGTGCCGGTCGCGAAAAGGCTCGGACGATACCATCGACCTTCGGAGCCTTGGATCAGAACGCCGAGCTGTGGTCGCGCCCTTAGCGTGCCCGGCAGTTATATTGCCAGAGCCGGCCAGGCAAAGATCGATTGCACAGCCTTCAAAGCATCATTTGTCTAAGTTTATACGCCACCTCGGTGCGGTTTGTAGCCTTGAGTTTTTTCATGATATTTCGGATGTGGACCTTGACAGTGCTCTCGCAGAGGCTGAGCTCGTAAGCAATTATCTTGTTCGCCTTGCCTGTCCTGAGCGCCTCCACAACCGCAGCCTCGCGAGAGGTGAACATGCCGGTGAGCGGATGGGGCCCGTTTGCGGTCGAGTGGATGATCTCTCGAAGAGCCAGCACGCAGCTGGCGGGGACAAAGATCCCTCCGGCACGAGCGAGACCAATAGCCTCGGCCGCGACCTTGACCTTCACGCTTGTAGGAATATAGCCTCGGGCGCCGCATTCGAGAGCCGCGAGAATCTCCCCCGGCTCGTCGGAATCCACCACGACGATGACGGGTACGGTGCCAAACTCGGAAATGAAGTGCGCAAGTTCCGCCCGAACACTCTCGTCTGTGACCTTTCTGGCACCAAGAATTACAAGGACCGCGGATGGCTCCGCTTCTCCGGCAATATGTTGGATTTCGTCAAGCGATCCTACCGCGCTAACGCGCAAGGTAGGATTGTGTTCGACAAGACCGCGCGCAAGGCATTCACGTTCAAGTGCTCGCTTGTCGACGATCATGACAAAGCCATCGCTTGGACGTCCTTCGCCGAGATCGGACCTGCCAAGACCATTCGCGTCCGGCAGATATCCATCGTGTACCGGTCTTGTTGCGTCATTCCAAAAATCGGAAATTTGGGGATGTCCCATCGTTTACTCACTCCTCTCCGTCGCTTCCTTTGGTTTGGCTCCCTCGCAAGTTTGTCAGAAGCGTGAACTTTAGCCGATGATTGGATTCAAGGAGTGGCATACGCCGCCCAACGCACGGACGTATGGCTTCCCCGCCCTATGGAGGTAACCCAACCTGGAAGGCATACTAACGATGCTGTGGAAAAGGCGCATTAATCCTGGTTAACAAATTGGTAATTATATTTTAGATAGCTAATATACCCGAAAGCATAACAACCTAAAATTGTAAAATGTCACGAAACAGCCATATGGCGAGCTTGAGATCGTCTCGGCCTGACCGCGGAAACCTGCGATTCGCAGGAATGGGTTGCGATTTTAGGACCGCACTGAACTCCGCTGCCGGTGCCACGCAGCTCGGCTCGTTCTGGTCCCGCTGCATGGTGCGGCCATGTGTTGGTGCATTCGGACGGCGGAATTGGACGAAAAAAACGGGTCGTCCGCCAAGTTTACAAGGCACGCCAAACACTTGCCTAGCTAAGGCAACAGCCGGTCGTCTTCTGCTTCCGCCTCGGTGAGGTTCAGATGGAAGGTGCAACGCAGTCCGGCTTTCTCGAAATTCAGGACAACGCCGCCAGCGGACTCGTGGGCAAAAACCCGTTTCAGCAACTGTGTGCCAAATCCCTTGTCCACAACCCGGGCGACTGGGGGACCTCCTTCCTCACGCCATTCAAGCTCAAGATGGCGAACGCCGTCGCCGACAACCTTCCAGGCAATTGAAACCGTCCCGGTTGAATTCGACAGCGCCCCGTACTTTATGGCGTTGGTGGCAAGCTCATGAAGCGCCAGCGCGAACGAAAGGGTCATGTTTGGCGGAAGCCAGACGGCCTCCCCGCAAATCTGGAAGCGGTCTAACGCTGCATGCGGCTTAATCGAGTTCGTGATCAGATCACCAAGATCGGCGCCGCTCCAATTTTCGCGTGTAAGAATGTCATGAGCCTTTGCCAGCGAGACGAGTCTACTTGACAGGTTCAGTCCGGCCTCGGCGAGGTCGGTGGCGTTGCGAATCGTCTGATTGGCGATTGATTGGACAACAGCCATTGTGTTCTTCACGCGGTGGTTGAGTTCGTTGACCAGCAACTGGCGTTGCTCTTCGCCGCGCTTGCGTTCGGAAATGTCCAAACTGATCTGCACGGCGCCTATGATAGAACCGTCCGGATCGCGGATGGGACGTGCGCTGGAGAGCAAATGGCGTTGCATGCCCGATGGAAGCGTATAGGCGAATTCCTGATTGTCGATCGTCTCGCCCCGCATCGCCCTGCTCAAGGGACGGTCTTCACGCGCAACCGTATGGCCGTCCTTGACTGCGACGGTATCAATGACGCGGTCGGGCGTGCCGAAGGACTTGCGAGTGTCGGTCGGCAGCCCCATCAGCTCTGCTGCAAAGCGGTTGCGAATAACCTGGCGAGCCTGAGGGTCGTAGGTGAACCAAACAGCTGCTGGTACCGTCTCCAAAACAGTCTCCAGCTCGCGCGTTCGCTCCGCGATCGCTCGCTCCGCATCGACCATCGCCTTTGCAATCGTGGCGAATTCGGCAACTGATGTGGACATCGGTTCGACCTCACGGCCATGGCCAAGCGCCTCGGCGCGGCCAGCCAGATCGATGGTGGCTTCGGTCAATCGTTTTCCAACGACGTAGGCGAGAGCGAGAGATAACAGCAGCGCTGCAAGGCCTATTCCACAAATCGCCGCGAGCGAGCGCCAAAGCGGCGCCTGCACTTCCGCAAGCGGCACATTGGCCGCATAAAACCAACCGGAGTAGGTTGACCGATAATAACCCGCCAGCAGCGTCGTTCCCTCGAAATCACGAGATTTGAAGCTGCCGGTCAGGCCGACGATTTTGTCGACATATTCGGCCAGTCCTGGCTTGCCAGTCATCTTCTCGTGCTGCGTGGACCGTGCAATATAATTGCCGCCGCGATCGCCGATGCCGACCGTCCAGCCTGCCGGCACGGCAGGTAGCATGACATCGCGAATGCGCGCAGTCGGGACCGAGATCGAAAGAAGCCACTCTTCATTCTTGGGTCCGAGCACTCGCCTTGTAACAGCAACGCGATAGCCGCCCGACTGATGGCCCACAACGACATTGCTGACCAAGACACCAGTGAACTTCAGCTTTTCACTGTCTTCAGCCGTTGTCGGTTCGACGAGTGGCGAATTTCCACCTTGCGCGATGTCGGTGGTCGCCAGCTGATTGTGATCGGCATCGTTCAAAGCGATCACCTGATCCATGCCTTGCACAAGGCGAACAGCCTCATCGCGAAACGATTTCAGATCGCCGTTGGCGAGAGTGGCCGATTTGGAGAGACCGTCAAGAATCGTCTGCAGGTTAATCAGTTCTGCCTCGACCACCAGCGAGACGTGTCGTGCCGTCTGCAGGGCATCCTGTTCGAAGCGAGCTTGCTGTTGCAGTGCATACTGGACGAGCAAGTATGCCGCGAACAGCCAGACCGGCAGAACCGCCGCGGCGATAAGACCAAGCAGATGAGCTCGAGCCGATCGACGAAGCACGCCGGTGTCCTCTTTTTGAATCCGCTGGAGCATAGTGGCAAGCCGCGAAACGACAAGCGTTAGCTATGACGACCCGAAGGCGGTCGGCGCCAGGGTCTAATTCCGATGCAGCGATGTGCCAAATCAGCAAAACGTCCAGAAGGAGTACAAAAAACCGTATGGCATTCTAGCGCCGTGAAATGCGGGAAACGCGAAGCCTATTCCTACGCTGTCGCAGCCGCTCCTCCTACTCCCACTCTGTTTTAATCAGCACCGGTGCGGCTTCGCGCATATGGTCACGACGGCGGTCGTCACCGGTTGTCCCCCGATTGTTGCACTCGTACTTCTTTCGTATGCTTTGCGCCTAATTCAGCATGAGCGCATATAATCCCCAGCCCCGGCGCCGTTTCTCACAAACTGCCCGTCGGTTAGGCCCGGTGTCCTAGCCTCATCCCAACAAGGGGTGCCGGGCCGCTCGACTCAAACCCGTTCGTTCAAAGGCCCGCCGCCCCATTTGCGAGGCGACGGGCCCTCGCCCCAGCCCACACGTATCCACGCAATTGCGGTGCCAAGCGTATTGACCCGCAACGGGTCACATTGGGCCCAGCGGGAGATGGGCAATTGGTAGCTGGCTGCCATCGTGGCCCGACACCTGCCGTGACCTCGCCACGCCGAAGTACGCGACGGTGCTGATGACGATTTTGTCCTCGATCATCGTAGCCCTGTTGCAGCTTCAGGCGAACCTGACCCATTGATTGGACCATTTCATGGACGCGCGCCCATGCGGTATAATGGTCCAGCAGTCTTCTTGCCTGATCCGCGGAAGCGCAGATCGTGAGAAGGCAGCGGCGAGGACGAAATCGCCCGCCGTCATGCGCTGGTCGGTCACGCTCTACAGCCGGACGAACTCGTCGAGCTGCAGGCGTATTCGCTGGCCTTCCGCGAAGGCTAGGGCGAGCGATTCCAGGTCGAATGATCGGGTTAGTCCCTGATCTTCCTCGGCCACACGGACGAACCATTCGCCACAGGCTTCGATCACTTCGATGCAAGGATGACCCTTGCCGTTGGGTATCTCGCTATCCACCATTGCCTCTCACGCCGAGGACAAATATCGCCAGCAGCACGACGAAAAGCACGGTGGCGATCACGACACCCCACATGAGGACCCTTCTGGTGCCGCGCCGTTCATCATCGCGAGATAAATTCTCCGCCATTGCAAGAATCCCTATCCTGAAGTTCGATTACTGGAAACGTGGGATGTCGAGGCCGGTTCCCACAAGCCATCAGGTTCCCCGCGGGAGAGCGGCGTACACGCGGTCTAGAGCGCCTTGCCTGCGCGTGTCATGGCGCGCGCAATGGCTTTTTCGGTCTGGCAAAGACAAACGGTGCACGCTTCACGCATGCGTCAAACTCGCAGACGTGTTTTTTTCGATCCGCCTGACGCATGATGACGATGGTCTACGGCGGCGGGGTCGATCCGCCGAGCCTGAAATTCGATTGCAGCAACTGCAAGCCTCAGGTCAAGATCACTCTTTTGGAGGTTCATCCAGAGCATCTGCCGAAACGGCTGATGATCCACAAGCCCATGAAGATCGACGGCAAAATCTGCTTGCATACCGAGCGCTTCCGCGGATGAAAACTCTCGCTGATACGGTGGCCGCGCGCGAAACCATCAAACGTCAATTGCGCGCACCCGGTGTGTTTCAAGTCGACCAAGCTCGACCTCCAGGCGCTGATCGATCGGCTCGGCCCGGATCATGGTTCCATGCATTGGGATCTCGTCGGCTGTTCGGCTGCTCAGATTGTAACGTTGCAGGCCGCGACCGTCGGCCGGTGTTCTTCACGTGCATTCCTGACTACGAAGGCCAGCAGCGGGAGAGTAACAGGGATTGGA
>NZ_JAMYKV010000059.1:0-35434 GCF_040317535.1 Mesorhizobium sp. M1409 | reverse complement strand
CCGCTTCGCGGGGGGGCCCCCCCCCAATGGGGGGGGGGGGGGAACCCGCGCGCGGCGGGGGGGGGGGGGGGGGGGGGGGGGGGCGCCGCGCCCCCCCCCGCCCGCGCCCGCCGGCGGCCCCGCCCCCCGCCCCCCCCCCACCGGCGGGGGGGGCGGGGCCCCCCCCCCACCCGGAGCGGGGTGGGGGTGCTCGTAGGCGCCCCCCACCCCGTCGAACGATCTCCGCTTCGCTCCGACCGCTCGCCGACCCTCCCCACAAGGGGGAGGGTGAAGGAGATCCTGATGCAAAATCGCATGTCGCGCCGCTTGCGCAAGCCGCGTCGAACGGGTTCTGTTTGCGCCTTCAGAATCGGTGAGAGCGTAATGACTGTCAGCACCATCAAGGCCAGAAATATTTCGGTTTCGCTCGATCTCACGGTCGGCCACATCGCCGACATGGTCGTCGAAAGTGGCGGGCGCCAGCTGAAGCCGCTGCACCGCGCGCCCTGGGTCGACGCGGGCGAGACGCTGCCGGATGATTTGCCGGAAGGCACGGTCCGGCTGTCCGGCGATTTTCTCTGCGCGCCGTTTTCACGCAGCGATGTCGAGGAGGCGCCGCTGCATGGCTGGCCGGCCAACAGCGCCTGGGATGTCGTCGAGAGCGCGGCGACAGAAGATGGCTGGCGCGCGGTCTACCGCCTGCGGCACAAGGTGATGGGCGCGAGCGTCGACAAGATCCTGACGCTGCGCGACGACCATCCCTTCCTCTATCAGGAGCATGTGTTCTCTGGCGGCCATGGCGCGATCTCGGTCGCGCATCACCCGATGACGGCGATGAAGGGCGGCGGCAGGCTGGCTTTTTCGCCAAAGCGGTTCGCCGCGACGCTGGACGATCCGCTGGAGCCCGATCCCGCCCGCGGCCGCTTCATACTGGCCTATCCGGCGCGCTCCACCGATCTCAGCCATTTCCCCGCCGCCGGCGGCGGCACGCTCGACCTGACGGAATACCGTATGGGCGACCGCCGCGAGGATTTCCTCACGCTGGTCGAGGCCGATCATGGCGGGCCGGGCTGGACCGCCCTGGCGCGGCAGGCCGAAGAGGACCTGGTGCTGGTGCTGAAGAACCCGGCCGAGCTGCCGGTCACCATGCTGTGGCTCAGCAATGGCGGCCGCGACTACGCGCCCTGGAGCGGCCGTCACCGCGGCGTGCTCGGTATCGAGGATGGCCGCACGGCGATAGGCCATGCCGCCTCGATCGGCGACAACTGGCTGAAGCGCGAAGGGGTCGCGACCGCCTTTGCGCTGGGCGAAGGCCGCAGCGTTTCCTTTCGCCATATCATCGGCGCCGTGCCGCTGTCCGGCGGCGAGCCGCCGCAGCAGGTCACGACCACAGATGGCCGCATGCGGTTGGCAGCCGGCGGCGGCTCGACGCGAGAGATCCCCTTTGACAGCGATTTCCTGCGTATTGGGCGAACGGCGGCAGCTTGATCGGATGGCTTCCCTGTTTGTTCTCAAGGAACGTTGGCGCCGCCCCTCACCTGCCTGCCGGCATCCTCTCCCCCGTATAATGACAGTCACTATACGGGGAGAAGTGCCCGGCAGGGCGATGAGGGGCAGCACTCACTTTGACAATTTCGCTTGCATAAATCCCGGTTTGAAATTTCCACCGACTGGCGACAAGATGCAGCGGAATTATCGTGACCGTGATCAAGGCCAGAGAGAGGCTCCAATGTCCGAAATCGCCCATCTCGCCGCCACCATCTTCAAGCGCGCCGGCAGGGCAAGCCGCTTCATCGTCGCCATTGCCGGTCCGCCGGGGGCCGGCAAGTCGACGCTGTCGGCGAGGCTGCATGATCTGCTGCCCGAAGGTGCGGCGGAAGTCGTGCCGATGGACGGCTTCCACTACGACGACGCCGTGCTCGAGCAGCGCGGCTTGCGCGCACGCAAGGGCGCGCCGGAAACCTTTGACTTTGCCGGCTTCGAGGCCCTGCTGAAACGCATCCGGGCCGGCGAATCCGACATCGCCATCCCGGTCTTCGACCGCGGCATGGAACTGTCGCGCGCCGCCGCCTCGATCATCCCCACCGAGACCAAGTTCATCCTGGTCGAGGGCAATTACCTGCTGCTCGACGAGGAGCCGTGGTCGCGGCTGGCGCCGCTGTTCGATTTCTCGATCTTCGTCGACGTGCCGCGCGACGAGCTCGAGCGCCGCCTGCTGGAGCGCTGGCACGGGCACGGCCGCTCCGATGAGGATGCGCGCGCCTGGATCGCTTCCAACGACATGCCCAATATCGACCGGGTTATTGCTCGACGCCGGGCCGCCGATCTGGTGATCGGCCTTTCCGCTTGATTCTACGAATCGCGCAAGGGGAACCTTAAGACATTCAGGCCGTTATCGCCGATAAGGCAATTCTGCCAAAGAGGGAGTCCGTCCGATGGCACAGAAGGCAAGAAAGCCCGCGCCCTCCAAGGGCAAGGCAACCCAATCCAAGGCAGGCGCCGGCCCGGCAGTCGCGGCGCGTTCCAAGGACACCAAGCCCGCATTCGGCAAGGCGGCACCGAAGAAAGTGGTGCCAGCCGCCGCGAAAACCGCGCCGAAAGCCGCAAAGCCCAAAAAGCCGGCAGGCGCCGATGGATCGATATCGGGCAGCGCCATGCGCACGGTCAAGGCCGCGGCCAATGTGGCTGTGGGCGCCGTCGCCATCGCCGCCAGGGGCACTGCATCGCTTGCGGCATCCATGGTGGGCAAGGGCGGCTCGAAGGCGAAGGCAAAGTAGCGCTCTCGAAGCTCGCCGGTTTGCGTCAGGCTCTGGCCGGGATGGTCAGGCCCTTCTGTACCGCTGGTCGCGCAAGACCGCGTTCCAGCCATGCCGCGACATTGGCGAAATCGTCGAAGCCGACGAGGTCGCGCGCTTCGTAGAAGCCGATCAGGTTGCGCACCCAGCCGAGCAGCGAAATATCGGCGATGGTGTAGTCATTGCTCATGATCCATCTGCGGCCCTTCAGCCCGCCATCGAGCACGCCGAGCAGCCGCCGCGATTCATCGCGATAGCGCTCCAGCGGGCGCTTGTCGGCGATTTCGCGACCGGCGAATTTGTGGAAGAAACCGACCTGGCCGAACATCGGCCCGACCGAGGCCATCTGGAAGAACACCCACTGGATGGTCTCGTAGCGGCGTGCCGCGTCCACGGGCATGAGCAGGCCGGTCTTTTCGGCGAGGTAGAGCAGGATGGCGCCGGATTCGAACAGGCCGATCGGCTTGCCGTCCGGACCGTTCGGATCGATGATCGCCGGGATCTTGCCGTTGGGATTGAGCGACAGGAATTCCGGCGTCCAGCTTTCATTCTTGCTGATATTGACCAGATGCGGCTCGTAGGGCAGGCCGAGTTCTTCCAGGGCGATCGATATCTTCACGCCGTTCGGCGTTGTCGCCGAATAGAGCTGGATCCGGTCCGGGTGTTTGGCTGGCCAGCGCGTTGCGATCGGAAAGGCGGACAGGTCGGCCATGGGAAACTCCTGAATGGGGATTCGCGCCGAGCGGCACGGTTTGGCGGGGGCGGCCAAGAATTAGACGCGCCACACGGCACGATCAATATGGCGGTTAACGTTTCGTCGTGCACGGACGGTCGACTCTGGGACGATCAGGATCGCCCGGGGCAGGTGTAATTGCCGATGCAGGATCAGACGGCCTTGAAGGCCAGCACCGCATTGGTGCCGCCGAACGCGAAGCCGTTGCTGATCGCGGTGCGCACCTTGCGCTCGCGCGCCACATTCGGCGTGACGTCGAGGTCGCAATCGGGGTCGACCTCGCGAAAATTGGCCGTCGGCGGCACGATGCCTTCGCGGATCGCCATCACGCAGGCGATCATCTCGAGCGCGCCCGATGCGCCGAGGCAATGGGCATGCATCGACTTGGTCGACGACATCGAAAGTTTGTAGGCATGGTCGCCGAAGACGCGCTTGATCGCCGCCGTCTCGATCTGGTCGTTGGCCTTGGTGCCGGTGCCATGGGCATTGAGATAGTCGACATCCTCGGGATTGAACCCGGCGTCGGCCAGGCAGGCGCGCATGGCGGCCGTCGGTCCTTCGATGGTCGGCGCGACAATGTCGGACGCGTCGGCGGAAAGGCCGGCGCCGGCAATCTCGGCAAGGATGGTAGCGCCGCGCGCCATGGCGTGCTCGTAGCTCTCCAGCACCGCCATGCCGGCACCTTCGCCAAGCGACAGGCCCTGGCGATCGGCCGAAAATGGCCGGCAGGTGTCCGGTGCCAGCACCCGCAGCGCTTCCCAGCCCTTCAGGATACCCCAGACCAGCGGCGCATCGGTGCCGCCGGCAACCATCACGTCGGCGCGGCCGAGCCTGATCTGGTCGACGGCCGACGTGATGGCGTGATTGGACGACGAGCAGGCCGAGGTGACGCCGAAGACCGGCCCGCGCAGGCCGAGATTCATGCTGACGTGGCCGGAGGCCGCACTTGGCATCACCTTTGGCACGGTGAAGATGCCGGCGCGGTTCTTGCCCTCGATCAGGATGGCGCGATAGTTCTCCTCGATCGCTTCCCAGCCGCAGACGCCGACACCGACGACGGTGCCCATCCGATAGGTGGTGGCCTCGTTCGAGACCAGGCCGGCCTGCTGCATGGCTTCCCTGGCCGCGATCGTCGCCAGCAGGCTGAAGCGGTCCATCGATACGGTCTGCTTGCGGTCGATGCCGTGATCTGGAAGAGCCTTGATTTCGCAGCCGACCTTGACCTTCAGATCATGCAGCTGCGGACTTGTGATCTGGCCTATGGCCGAGCGGCCGGCGCGCATCTCGTTCCAGATCGCGGGCGCGCTGGTGCCGAGCCCGCAAATGCCGCCCATGCCGGTGATGACGACGCGCTGCCGCATTCAGTTCAGGCTTTTTTCGCGATCAGCGCGCGGACAGCTTCGACCATATCGCCGACATTCTTCAGATTGCTCCAGGCGTCGACCGTGTTCATCTCGATCTCGATGCCATACTCTTCCTCAAGATCGAAGATGATCTCGGTCAGCTCAAGCGAATGGATACCAAGCGAGGTCAATTCGGTGGTGGTGGTGATTTCCTCGCCGCCCGGCTCGGCATGAGCCTTGATCTTCGCGATGATATCCGTTGCCAGCTGGTCGGCCATTCGGTTTCTTCCCCACTATGTCGCGTTTCCCGACGCCAACTGCGCAGCGCCCCTTTTCTCCTGGTATCAAGCCGCCGTCGTCGTTTTATACCCCCGCCAAGCGCGGCGTGGCCGTACCAAGGTGGTTCCCTCTATAGAAACCGAAACGTTGTCAAGCAACAAGCTATATCGAACTCCATATCGACAAAGCCGGCGGAGTGCTTAACGTGTAGGCATGGATACGGCTGAACATGGCGGGATTTCGACGCAGCGCGTTGCGGGCGTGGCGCGGCTTTCCTGCGCCGTAGGCGAGGGTCGCACGCGCCTGCGGCGCCTCTATCAGGACGGTGCCGCCAAGATAAGGATGCCGGCAGTCTCGGCCGACCCGCTCGAAGCGGTGCTGATCAACACCGCCGGCGGAATGACCGGCGGCGACCGTATCGCCTGGGACGTGGATGTCGGCGCGGCCGGATCGGCATCGATCACGACCCAGGCCTGCGAGAAGATCTATCGGGCGGCATCCGACCGTGCCGAAGTGCGGGTCAATTTGTCGGTCGGTGAAAACGGCCGCATCGCCTGGCTGCCGCAGGAGACCATCGTCTTCGACCGGGCGGCCTTTGCCCGCACGCTCGACGTCGAGCTTGCCGCCGGCGCCGAGGCGCTGGTGCTGGAAGCCGCCGTCTTCGGCCGCCTGGCGATGGGCGAACGCGCCGCGCAGGGCCATTTCCACGACCGCTGGCGCGTCCGCCAGGAGGGCTCCCTCATTCACGCGGAGGATTTCCGCATCGGACCCGATATCGCCGCAACGCTCGATCGCCCGGCGGTTATCGGTGGCGCGATCGCGATGGCGACGCTGCTTTTGGTGTCGCCACGGGCCGAAGCGCTGCTCGAACCAGTTCTGGAGATCGTCGGCGACCACGGCAGCGCCAGCGTCTGGAACGTCAAGAAATCTGGCAAGCTTCTTGCGAGGCTCTACGCCGGGGATGGCTACCGGCTGCGCCAGCGGCTGGTTCCACTCGTCGAATTGCTCAACGGAAGGGCGGGGTTGCCCAAATTATGGTCACTGTAGGCCTGTCGCTACCAGCCTGGGAAAACGCATGAACCTGACGCCGAGGGAAAAGGACAAGCTGCTGATCGCCATGGCGGCGATCGTGGCGCGCAAGCGGCTCGAACGCGGCGTCAAGCTCAACCATCCGGAGGCGATCGCGCTGATCACCGACTTCGTCATCGAGGGTGCCCGCGACGGCCGCCCGGTCGCCGACCTGATGGAAGCCGGCGCCCATGTCGTTACCCGCGCGCAAGTCATGGAAGGCATCGCCGAGATGATCCACGACGTGCAGGTCGAGGCGACATTTCCCGACGGCACCAAGCTGGTGACCGTGCACGAACCGATACGGTGAGGACGAGAAGATGCTTGAGCTGCGCCCCAATTGCGAATGCTGCGACAAGGACTTGTCGCCGGAGGCAACGGATGCGTTGATCTGCACCTTCGAGTGCACCTTTTGCGCCGACTGCGTGGAGCATGTGCTGGGCGGCATGTGCCCCAATTGCGGCGGCAATTTTTCGGCACGGCCGATCCGGCCAGTGGCGATGCTGAAGAAATACCCCGCCTCGACCAAACGCGTTCTCAAGGCCGAAGGCTGCGGCCCTCGCAAGGCCGCGTGAACACCGCGACCCCTTAACCAGAAGGCATTTCGATGATCTCCGCTCCGATGAAACGCGCTTCGCTTTCCGCAATTCTACTTCTGGCGGCTTCCATGCCGGCCTATGCCCATGTCGGCATCGGCACCACCTCTTCCTTCGCGGCCGGCTTCATGCACCCGCTCTCCGGTCTCGATCACATGACGGTGATGATCGCGGTCGGACTGTGGGCGGCGCTCAAGGGCGGCAAGGCGGTTCTTGCCTGGCCGGCGGCCTTTGCCGGCGTCATGCTGGCCGGCGGCGCGCTCGGCATGCTGCATATGCCCCTGCCCTTCGTCGAACCGGGCATTCTGGCATCGGTCGTGGTGCTCGGGCTGCTGTTGGCCCTGGCGGTCGATCTGCCGGTCTCGGCCGGCGTTGCCATCATCGGCCTGTTCGCGCTGTTCCACGGCCACGCGCATGGCACCGAAGTGCCGGAGAATGCGAGCGGGCTCGAATACATGGCCGGCTTTGCCGTCGCCACCGCGCTGCTGCATGCCACCGGCATCGCCGCCGGGCTCGGTCTCGGCATCCGGTTCCGTGGCCTGGCCCGCGCCGCCGGTGCCGCATGCGCTGCGATCGGTGTCGGCCTCGTCTTCGGTGTGGTGTGAAGATGATCCCTGGCGAAATCATCACGGCGGGCGGCGACATCGAGCTGAACAAGGGCCTGCCGACCGTCACCTTGAAAGTAGCCAATAGTGGCGACCGGCCGATCCAGGTCGGCAGCCACTATCATTTCTTCGAGACCAATGAGGGTCTGAAGTTCGACCGCGAGCGTGCCAGAGGAATGCGCCTCGACATCGCCGCCGGCACGGCCATGCGCTTCGAGCCGGGACAGGAGCGCGACGTCACGCTGGTGCCGCTTGGCGGCAAGCGCGAGGTCTACGGATTTCAGCAGAAGGTGATGGGCAAGTTGTGAGATCTTCCAGCGCGCTCGGCTCAGTTCGACGGCTTGGCCGCGGCGTAGATGACGACCTTTCCGGGATCGTCGAATTCGACGGCGAGGACATCTTGCACAAGCACGCGCCGCGACTCGATGGCGTTGAACAAGAGCGCGTTGGCCTCGATCTCCTTGCGCAATTCCGCAATATCGTCCTGATGCTGCTTGATCTTGCTTTCGATTACCGCCGGCGGGCCGCCTTCGGTGCGCGCGGCGTCGGTCAGGAACACGATATCGACTTTGTCGAGCTTGGATGTCTTGCGCACCGTGCCGATGTTTTCACGCGTCCGGTCGATTGCCGTGTTGACGTTTCCGGCTTCGGCCGTGGTCTTGGCCTCTTCCTGCTTGACCTCCGAGCCGACAATGCGGTTGACGGTCTCCGTGCTTTCAAGCCCCTGCGCCTTCAGGCCGGCAACAGGACCGGCCGCCGCCAGGAACGCCATTGCGGCGACGGTCTGAAACCGTCTTTGGGCCGAAAAAGGAGTGATCGCCATCGCTCGCTCCTGAGGGAATTCGTTTCGGGGCGCGGTTCAGCGCGAATGCAACAAAACGAATCCCGCCCCGCGAAGGTTCCCGTCCCGATGCGGCAGGCGGACCGGATACCGGCCCGCCCAACCCGTCTGTCAGCTGGCCTTCTTGGTGATCAGGGTCAGCGCGCCATTGGGTTCCATGCTGGCCGCGATGACCTGCGCCGAGCTGAGTCCCTTGGCCTCAAGCGCGGACTTCACCTTGGGCGTGGCGTCGATCGAGCTGCGCAGTTTCTTCAAGCCGTCGTCGCCACGCTGGGCGATCACCTGGTTGACCTGCGTCTGGGTGTCCTTTGGCAGTTCCGTGATGTCGACGATATTGACGCTCTGGATCGTCGGTACGGCCGGCTGCGCTTGGGGAGTGGCCGGAGCGGGCGTGGTCGGCGCCGGCGCTGGCTGCTGCTGGGCACCGGCGGCGCCCGCCAGCATCAGGGTAGCGGCAGCGGCAAGAACTATGGTTTTGCGCATGGATTTTCCTTTCCATCGATTGGCAAACGGTCGTTTTGGGGTGACCCCCTAACCTCAAACGCCAAATGGGATCAGAAGGTGTCGCCCAGTGGGTCATTGCGTGACCATTGGATGGCGGCAATGTGCCGGAATTCAACCAAACCGCATCTCGGCAAACCGCATCTCGGCAAACCGCATTTCGGCAAACCTCATTTTGGGAGCAATCGCTGATGGCCAGAATTACCCGTGCCGCCTATGCGCAAATGTACGGCCCGACGGTCGGCGACAAAGTGCGGCTTGCCGACACGGAACTGTTCATCGAGGTCGAGAAGGATCTCACCATCCATGGCGAAGAGGTAAAATTCGGCGGCGGCAAGGTGATCCGCGACGGCATGGGCCAGAGCCAGGTTTCGCGGGCGCAAGGCGCGGTCGACACCGTCATCACCAATGCACTGGTGGTCGATGCCGGCGCCGGCATCTTCAAGGCCGATATCGGTCTCAGGGACGGGCGGATCGCGGCAATAGGCAAGGCGGGCAATCCGGACACGCAAGATGGCGTCACCATCATCATCGGCCCCGGCACCGAGATCATCGCCGGCGAAGGCAAGATCCTGACCGCCGGCGGCTTCGACGCGCATATCCACTTCATCTGCCCGCAGCAGATCGAGGAAGCGCTGATGAGCGGCATCACCACCATGCTCGGGGGCGGCACCGGCCCGGCGCACGGCACGCTGGCGACCACCTGCACGCCGGGGCCTTGGCACATGGCGCGCATGATCCAGTCCTTCGATGCCTTCCCGATGAACATCGGCCTGTCGGGCAAGGGCAATGCGTCCCTGCCCGCAGCGCTCGAGGAAATGGTGCTGGGGGGCGCGTGCTCGCTGAAGCTGCATGAGGACTGGGGCACGACGCCGGCGGCCATCGACTGCTGCCTTTCGGTCGCCGACGAGTACGACGTGCAGGTGATGATCCACACCGACACGCTGAACGAATCCGGCTTTGTCGAAAATACGGTGGCGGCGATCAAGGGCCGCACCATCCACGCCTTCCACACCGAGGGTGCCGGCGGCGGCCACGCGCCCGACATCATCAAGGTCTGCGGCTTGCCCAACGTGATCCCGTCCTCGACCAATCCAACGCGGCCCTACACGGTCAACACGCTGGCCGAGCATCTCGACATGCTGATGGTCTGCCATCATCTCTCGCCGTCCATCCCGGAAGACATCGCCTTTGCCGAAAGCCGCATCCGCAAGGAGACCATCGCGGCGGAAGACATTTTGCACGACATCGGCGCCTTCTCGATCATCTCGTCAGACTCGCAGGCCATGGGCCGTGTCGGCGAAGTGGCGATCCGCACCTGGCAGACCGCCGACAAGATGAAGCGCCAGCGCGGCTCGCTGCCGCAGGAGACCGGCAACAACGACAATTTCCGGGTCCGCCGCTACATCGCCAAATACACGATCAATCCGGCCATCGCGCATGGGCTGTCGAAGGATATCGGCTCGATCGCGGTCGGCAAACGCGCCGATCTGGTGCTGTGGAACCCGGCCTTCTTCGGCGTCAAACCGGATATGGTGCTGATCGGCGGCATGATTGCCGCCGCCCCGATGGGCGACCCAAACGCCTCGATCCCGACGCCGCAGCCGATGCACTACCGGCCGATGTTCGGCGCCTATGGCAAGGCCAGGACCAACTCGTCGGTGACCTTCGTCTCGAAAGCCGCGCTGGAATCGGGCCTGCATGGCAGGCTGGGCGTCGACAAGCAGTTCGTCGCCGTCGAAAACACCCGCGGCGGCATCGGCAAGCATTCGATGGTGCTCAACGACGCCACGCCGCATATCGAGGTCGATCCGGAAACCTACGAGGTCCGTGCCGACGGCGAGCTTTTGACCTGCGAGCCGGCAACGGTGCTGCCGATGGCGCAGAGGTATTTTCTGTTTTGAGGCCAATATGCCGACCGAAACTCGTGAATTTGGTCAGATGTGCCTGAGGAGACGCGCTTCTCACCCGTGCGCCCAGAAAAGCGCACGCACTTTGTCAGCTGTCGGCGCTGTCGGCACAAAACCGTACACGGTTTGTCAACACCGAGATCGAGAACGTGTCGTTGGATGGCCTTGATCGACCTGCATTCTCTGCTTCCAACTTGGAAATCTGGCGCCTTTGGCGCAATATAAGCTGCATGAACAAGATTTTTCGAAAACAGCAATTGACGCCCTATGAGGCCGATTATGCTCAGTGGTGCGCCGAACAGGGCGCGCTGTTGCGCGAAGGTCGTCTGTCCGACCTCGACCGCGAGAACCTTGCCGAGGAGATCGAGAGCTTGGGGCGGAGCGACAAAAGGGAAATTGCGAGCAGGCTTGGCACCTTGATCCTTCATTTGCTCAAATGGGGATTTCAGCCTGAGCAGCGCAAGACTGGATGGCTGCTCACAATCCGTGAGCAGCGACATCGGATTGAAAACCTGCTCGATGAAAGTCCGAGTCTGAAGGCGTATCCGGCGCAGATGCTCGGACGAGAGTTCAAGATAGCAAGATTAAAGGCGCTAGACGAAACCGGCTTGAGAGATCGCGATTTCCCTGTTGATTGTCCATACGCGATCAGGGAAATTCTAGACCATGACTATTTTCCAGGTACGCCGTGGTCTTCGGATAAACTTATTCGCGAGTAGCCGAGAAGTGGCCCGTCGCAGATATTTCATCGCGTCGTGAGCATTAGTATCCACCCCATGGCCACCGAAATCGCTTCCGCCCACGACATCTTTCCGCACATCCGCATCGTCATGGGCATGGTGATCGGGCTGGGCGTCGCCCGCCTGCTGTCGGGGGTAGCGCGCATCGTCCAGCATCCAGGCCAGTACCGGCTCTATCCCGTGCATCTGGCCTGGGTCGCCTCGGTGCTTTTGATGCTGGTGCACTTCTGGTGGTGGGAATTCGGTCTCTACGCCATCGAGACATGGACCTTCGGCAAGTACCTGTTCATCATCTTCTATGCGATCACGCTGTTCCTGCTCTGCGCCCTGCTGTTCCCGGATTCGATGCTGGACTACACAAGCTACGAGGATTTCTTCTATTCGCGCCGGGCCTGGTTCTTCGGCCTGCTGGCGGCGACCTACCTGCTCGATGTGATCGACACGCTGCTGAAAGGGCCGGAGCATTTCGCCCGCTTCGGCAGCGAATACCTGTTCCGCACGCCGGTCTTCGTCGCGCTCTGCGTTGTCGCTATCCTGGTGCGCGATCGCCGCTTCCACATCACCTTTGTCGCGGCGGCGCTTATCTATCAGATATCGTTCATCCTGCGGCTCTTCGACACCATCGTCTGAGCGGGCGCGATGGTCTAGATTGCTCGGGAAAGGCAGGGTTCACCTATGTACAAGGCCGTCGGATCGCGTGGATCCCGGGTCAGCCGCGTTCTCTGGATGCTCGAGGAACTCGGGCAGCCCTATGAATTCGTCGAGGTCAAGCTGCGCTCGCCGGAAGCCTATGCGCTCAACCCGTCGGGCAAGGTGCCGATCCTGATCGATGGCGAGCTGACCGTGACGGACTCGGCGGCGATCTGCGTCTATCTTTCGGACAAACACGGGGATCCATGAAATGAAGCTCAACCTCAACACCGACTTCACCAAATTCCCGCGTGCCGTTTCCGTGCTGACCGCCGGCAATGCCGGAACCACAGCGCCATCCGGTCGGGCCGTGCTCGCCCATGACGAGCGGCATCTGCGCCGCCGCGCCATCGAACTTGCCGACGGCAGCAAGGTGCTGGTCGACCTGCCCGAGCCCGTCGCCCTGAACGATGGCGACCGGCTGGTGCTGGAGGATGGCGGCCATATCGAGATCATCGCGGCGCCGGAAGAGGTCTATGACATCCGGGCTCGTGACACCGTGCACCTGGCCGAACTCGCCTGGCATATCGGCAACCGTCATCTCGCGGCCAGCATCGAGGCCGGGCGCATCCTCATCCTGCGCGACCATGTCATCAAGGCGATGCTGGAAGGGCTCGGCGCCACGGTGACCGACGTTTCCGAGCCGTTCAAGCCGGTGCGCGGCGCCTATTCCGGCCATGGTGGGCAAAGCCACGATCACGGCCATGCGCATGCCCATAGCCACGCCGAGACGCATTCTCACGCGCACAGCGAATCGCATTCCCATTCGCACGATCACGCCGGCCACCACCACGACCATGACTGACCAGCCTTCGAACATAGCGCTCTTGCGGCTGATGGCGTGGTTGTCGCCGGCCTTTCCGGTCGGCGGCTTTTCCTACAGCCACGGCCTCGAGCGCGCGGTGCATGACGGGCTGATTGCCGATGCCGAGAGCCTCGCCTGCTGGCTGGAAACGCTGGTCGAGATGGGCTCGGGCTGGAACGACGCGGTGCTGTTCGCCGAAAGCTGGCGGCGAGCACGCGGCACCGGTGATCTGGATGAAGTAGCCGCGCTCGCCGAGGCGCTGGCCGGCTCGCGTGAACGCCACACCGAGACCATGCTGCAGGGTGCCGCCTTCCTCAAAGCGGCGGCGGCCTGGCCAAATCCGGTGCTGCAGCGCTTGCCGGCCGAGTGCGCCTATTGCGTCGCCGTCGGCGCCATTGCCGGCGGCAATTCAATTGCACTTCGGGATGCGCTGTCCGCCTTCCTGCAGACCTTTTTCTCCAACCTCGTCCAGGCCGCGATCCGGCTCGGCGTCGTAGGCCAAAACAGGGCAACCACCCTGCTTGCCGGCTTCGAGCCGCTGGCCGTTGCGACCGCGGCCCGCGCCGCGCGCTCGACGCTGGATGATCTCGGCGGCTGCGCCTTCGTCTCCGACGTCATGGCGATGAAGCACGAAACCCAGTATTCGCGATTGTTCCGCTCATGATCACCCTCGCCTTCGCGCTTTCGACCGTTCTGCTGCTGATCACCGCGCTACACGTCTATTGGGGCCTTGGCGGCATCTGGCCGGGCAAGGATGCGGCCTCCTGCGCCCGTGCCGTGGTCGGCTTTCGCGGCGTCGACGAGATGCCGACGCCGTTCGCCAGCTTTGCCGTTGCCGCGTGCCTATGCCTGGCGACGCTGTGGCCGCTGGCGCTCATAGGCGTCTTTGCCTCGCCGTTTCCCAGGGAAGGCCTCGCCGCCACGTCGCTGCTCATCGGGCTGGTGTTCCTGGGGCGCGGCATCGCCGGCTTTACGCCGTGGTGGCGGCGGCTGGCGCCTGAACAGCCTTTCGCGCGGCTCGATGTCCGTTATTATTCGCCGCTGTGCCTGCTGATCGGGCTCGGCTTTGCCATCCTCGCCATCACGGAGTTTCCCGCATGACCCAGACAAATGGCCCGCTGCGCGTCGGCATTGGCGGCCCGGTCGGTTCCGGCAAGACGACGCTGACCGAAAAGCTATGCAAGGCGCTGCGTGACGAATTCTCGATCGCCGTCGTCACCAACGACATCTACACCAAGGAAGACGCCATGATGCTGGCGCGGCTGCAGGCGCTGCCCGAGGATCGCATCATGGGCGTCGAGACCGGCGGCTGCCCGCACACCGCGATCCGCGAGGATGCCTCGATCAATCTGCAGGCGATCGCCGAGATGAACAGGAAATTCCCGGATCTCGACATCGTCTTCATCGAATCCGGCGGCGACAACCTCGCCGCCACCTTCTCGCCGGACCTTGCCGACCTGACGCTCTATGTCATCTCGGTCTGCCAGGGCGAAGAAATCCCGCGCAAGGGCGGGCCGGCGATCACCCGCTCCGACTTCCTGGTGATCAACAAGAGCGATCTGGCGCCTTACGTGAACGTCAACCTCGATGTCATGGAGAGCGACGCCGGCCGCATGCGCGGCAAGCGGCCGTTCGGCTTCACCGACCTGTCGCGCGGCAAGGGGCTGCAGGCGGTGATCGATTTCATCGTCGAGCATGGCGGGCTGCGTACCGTCGTCGCGGCCGACACGGCAGCGTGAGATAGCCGTCCCTGCACCAACCAAAACCGGTTGCGGGCATGGGCTGGCCACGGCATTCTTGCCAAAACCGGAGGATTTTAGGATGAGCATCGCCCGTCTGCAGAAGGAAACGCTGACCAACCTGCCCTTCCATGAGGAGCGTGTCGATCTCGCCTGTGCCTTTCGCTGGACGGCGCGGCTCAACATGCACGAGGCAGTTGCCAATCATTTTTCGCTGGCCGTCAATGACGACGGGACGCGGTTCCTGATGAACCCTAACCAGGTGCATTTCTCGCGTATCAAGGCGAGCGACCTTTTGATGATCGACGCCAACGATCCAGAAACGCTCTCCGGTCCCAATGCGCCGGACCCGACGGCGTGGGGCCTGCATGGCGCCATCCATCGCAATGTGCGCCACGCGCGCTGCGTCATGCATGTGCACTCGATCCACGCCACGGTGCTGGCGTCGCTCGCCGATTCTCGCCTGCCGCCGATCGACCAGAATTCGGCGATGTTCTTCAACCGGCATGTCGTCGACGCCCACTATGGCGGGTTGGCCTTCGAGGAAGAGGGCGAGCGCTGTTCGCAGCTTCTCGTCGATCCCAAGGTCAAGGTGATGGTGATGGGCAATCACGGCGTGCTGGTCATAGGCGATACGGTCGCCGATGCCTTCAACCGCATGTTCTACTTCGAGCGTGCCGCCGAGACCTACATCAAGGCGCTGTGGACCGGCCGCCCGCTGCGCACGCTATCCGATGCGATCGCCGAGAAGGCGGCAAGCGAGATGGACGACTATCCCGGCCAGGCCGAACGCCATCTCAGCGAGCTGAAGGCGATCCTCGACGAGCAGGAACCGGCCTACCGGAATTGAGGGCTGGTTCTGGGCTGGATCTAGCGCCCGTTTCGTCGAAAGAAGAAACTTTCAACGTCGCGCCGCCCCTCATCGCCCTGCCGGGCACTTCTCCCCGTATAGTGACCTATCGGATTCACACATCTTTCTGCGGCGGCTAAAGAAACGTGAAATCAAAGACTTAAGTGAGGGCGATGTCGTCATGATCCCTTGGCGGCGCTAGGATGCAGGCGTTGAAAATGCTGGCATTTTTGACCTACCGTCCATGAGCGGAAAGAGATGTGTGAATGCCATAGATAGATACCTATCGTATTCACGCATCTCTGTTGCGTTTTGCGATGAAGGTCGATTCTGTGTCGGTGAGAAGATCGATGGAGGTGTCGATGACCGGGATCGAGTACGGGCTGGGGCGATTTGGCGATCGCCGCCTGGAAAAAGGGGGGCCTGCTTGCATCGGGCGCTGGTGGCGCGGCCTGGATCGTGTATCCGTCGGCTTGGCGGCAAACGGGCGTCCGAAATGCAATTCACGCGGCTTCTGCGCAACCCCTCGGTAACGGCGGCAGAGATGTCGCTCCATGCTGGAAGGCTGACCGGACGGCGCGTGGCCGGTCGCCATGTCGTTGCGGTGCAAGACACCTCGGAGTTGGTGCTGGGCAGCCGACGGGCGCGAGCCGGCTATGGCCCGGTCGGCAAGGGCAACGTGGCGGGCCTGCTGCTGCACCCGGTGCTGGCGTTGGAGGCCGGCACTGGGGCGCTGCTGGGCCTGGTCTCGATGCAGGTCTGGAACCGCAGCGGAGGTGAATTGGCGCCGCAACGCAAGCGGGTGACGGCCGACAAGGAATCGCAGCGCTGGATCGACGCAACAAGGCAGGCCGGCGCGGTTCTGGATGGTGCGGCCAGCATCACCATGGTGTCGGACCGCGAGAGCGACTTTTACGAACTCTTCGCGGAGCGCCCGCCCAATGTCGAGCTGATCGTGCGGGCCTGCCAGAACCGGCGGATCGAGGCGCCGCAAGAAGGGCCGGACTTGCTGCTCGCCTTCATCGACGCCCAGCCCGAGCAAGGCCGCTTTGCCGCGACCATCCCCGCCGCGCCCGGGCGACGCGCGCGAGACGCCGAACTTGCGCTGCGCTTCGCCCCGGTGACGGTGCGCCGACCGCTCAATGGAGCCGATCCGGCGTGCCCGAGACGGTCGGTTTGACACTGGTCGATGTTCGCGAGGTGTCGAAACCGCAATATGGCAGCGAACCGGTGCATTGGCGGCTGCTGACCACCCACTGTGTCGCCACCGAGGTCGAAGAGCGCAGGATCGTCGACCTCTACCGGTCGCGCTGGACCATCGAGGAGTTCTTCCGCACCCTCAAGACGGCAGGCTTCGATATCGAGGCCGCCGACATCGGCGATCCGCACGCCATGATCAACTTCGTCGCCGCTGCGACGATCGCCGCCGTCACCATCAAGCAACTCGTGCAGGCTCGCGACGGCAATACCGATCAGCGCCTCGGTGATGCTTTCGAACCGGACGACCGACTCATTCTCGAAGCCGTCTCAGCCAAGCTCGAGGGCAAGACCGAGCGACAACGCAATCCCCATCCCAAAGGCTCTCTGGCCTTCGCCGCCTGGGTCATCGCCCGCCTGGGCGGCTGGACCGGCTACTACGGCAAGCCCGGCCCAAAGGTCATGCGCATCGGCCTCGCCGAATTCTGGGCCATCAAATACGGCGCCAACCTCGGACTGCGAAATGTGTGAATCCGATAGATTACTATAACGGGGAGTTGAGGGAGTGGTCCGCGAAGCGGACGAAAAGCCAATTGCTTGGCTTTTCGAACGACGACCGCCCGGCAGGGCGATGAGGGGCGGCGCCGCCCAGGGCTTCGAATCCAGGTTAGTGCGCCGGGAGACCGGCAAGGAGTAGGTGGTGAGAGTCCACTGCGATGAAGGAGTAGCGATCCACATCGGCCCCGAGCCGTGCGCAGGCTTCCGCGAGGATGTCGGCGAAGCGTCGGTAGGGGAGCGTATAGGCCAGCCATTGAGCCACGAAAGGATTCTGATCCCGGATGCCGACGCCGTTAACCTGGCGGAAGGCAAAACGGACGGGCGCGATTTCGCGAGCACCTGGACGATCCGGCGTGGTCTGAGCCCCTGGCATGTGCGGAAGCTCCTTGTACGGGAACCGGGAGATCTCTGGATCGGCCATCTACCCCAAAACTACGGGTGGATGGTCCGCAACGGGAAGGCGAGGAGCCGTAGCCGTTGATGCACGATCCAGAGAAGTCTGACTCCGGCATAGTAGCTGTGAAGCCGATGAACAAAGCCGGGCAACCGGCGGCGGAGCCGGTGGAGCCAAGGCCGGGGACCAAGGGGAACGCGGAACAGCAACACATGCACCGGACACAGAGCCGGGCTCGCATGTCCCAGTCGCTGGACCGCGTACGGAAAGCCGCAAGGCTGAGGAAGAAGGATCGGTTCACCGCGCTCTTCCACCATATCAATGTCGACACGCTGCGGACGGCGTTCTATGCGCTCAGGCGCAAGGCCGCTCCCGGGGTAGATGGCATGACGTGGCAGGACTACGAGGCAGACCTCGAGCTTCGGCTCAACGATCTGCAAGAACGGGTTCATCGGGGTGCGTACCGACCGCAACCAGCTCGCCGGACGTTTATACCGAAGGCGGATGGAAAGCAGCGGCCGCTGGCGATCGCAGCTCTGGAAGACAAGATCGTCCAAGGGGCAACCGTCATGGTGCTCAACGCCATCTATGAAGGCGACTTCCGCAGCTTCTCCTACGGGTTCCGACCCGGAAGAGGACCGCATGATGCATTGGATGCACTGTGCGTAGCAATCAGAACGCGGAAGGTGAACTGGATTTTAGACGCCGACATCCAGAACTTTTTCGGGGCGGTCAGCCAGGAATGGCTGGTTCGCTTCGTTGAACATAGGATCGGCGACAAGCGCATCATCCGCCTGATCCGCAAATGGCTCAAGGCGGGCATTCTCGAAGATGGGATCGTGACTGTAGAGGACAGGGGAACGGGTCAAGGGTCGGTGATTTCGCCGCTGCTGGCCAATATCTACCTTCACTATGTCTTCGACCTTTGGGCTCAGCGCTGGCGACAGCGCGAGGCCACCGGCGATATGATCATTGTGCGCTATGCCGATGATGCAATCGTCGGCTTCGAGCGCGAGGGCGACGCTCGTCGTTTCCTCGATGCGATGCGTGCGAGGCTTGAGGAGTTTGCGCTGTCGTTCCATCCGGACAAGACCCGCCTGATTGAGTTCGGCCGCTTCGCGGCGGTCGACCGCAAGCAGCGCGGGCTCAGCAAGCCGGAGACCTTCGCGTTCCTGGGGTTCACGTTTATCTGCGGAACATCGCGCCAAGGGCGTTTCCTGCTTAAAAGGAAGACCCGACGTGATCGCGTGAGAGCGAAGCTCAAGGACATCAAGGTGGAACTGCGGCGGCGCATGCATTGGCCGATCCCCGAACAGGGGAAATGGCTGAGGCAGATCGTGACAGGCCACTTCGCCTACTACGCGGTTCCAACGAACAGCCGGGCGCTCTCGGCGTTCCGGCACCATGTGACCGATCTGTGGCGGCGCACGCTTCGGCGACGCAGCCAACGAGACGGCTTCACCTGGGACCGCATGACGAAGCTGGCCGGCGCATGGCTTCCCAACCCGCATATCCTTCATCCGTGGCCCGACGAGCGCTTCGCCGTGGAGAACCACCCAAGGTAGGAGCCGAGTGCCTGAATTGGGCTCGCTCGGATCTGTGCGGGGGGCGCAGGGAAACCTGCGTCCCTACCGCGAAACGGCAAAGCCCTCCCAGCAGGGTCTCGAGATATCTGGTGTCCCATCCGGCGCGTTTGCGGCGGAGTTTGATGGATTTCTTGTCTGCTACGGCTCGGACGAGATTGATGGCGAAGTGCCTGACGATGGCCATGTTGTTTGCGCCATGCCCTTTACGAAGGCGCGACTGGTCATCCTTGAAGACGACGTCGAGCGTCCAGTGGAGGGCATTCTCGATCATCCAGTGGCCGCGCACGGCATTGGCGGCCTGTTGTGCGCTGAGCGTTGCGGAGGAGATATAATATCTGGTCTCGATACGGCATCGATCCTTGAGTTCGACATGCGCGGCGACGCGGACGATCGAAGCGGCGGCGGGCAGGCGCAATTCGCCGGGGAAGCGGCGGGTGCCGGGAGAGCCAATCGGTCTCGCCGCTGACGGTGACGGTGCGCTGCTCGATGCGGCCATGGGCCTTGCCGAGATCGGTGGAGTGATCGAGTCTGTCGGCGGGCGCGTCGGCGAAATAGGCTTCGATCTCGCTCCTGATGGTGGGTTGGTTGGCCTTGACGGCGAGCAGGTAGTCGGCGCCGGCGTCGCGGATTGCCGTGGCGATGGTGGCATTGGTGGCGATGGCATCGATGGAGACGAGTGCGCCCTTGAGGCCGTCATCCTTGCCCAGTCGCTCCAGCAGGATGGGGATGGCGGTGATCTCGTTGCTCTTGTCGGTGACGGCTTCCTGGCCAAGTACGAGGCGCGCGGTGGTGGCGAAGGCCGAGACCAGGTGCAGTGGGGCCTTGTCGGCGCTCCTGTCGTGGCTGCGGCGCGAGGTCTTGCCGTCGATGGCGACGAAGTCGGGCTTATCCGGCCAGGTCTCGCGGACCCAGGCACTGAAAGCGGCCGAGAACAGGGACGGGTTGATGCGGTTCATCAGAATGGTCAGCCAGCGCCCGCCTGGCACGCCGTGGTGGTAGGGCATATAGCGGCGCAGGAAATCGAGATGCGCCTCCGCCCATTCGGCGATGCCGTCATAGTCGTCGCAGTCGCAGATCGTGCCGCAGACGACCACAAACAGCACTTCGGGCAGGGGATGTGCGACCCGCCACGGTTCGCGCGGGTCTTCGATTGCAGAAAGGTGCTCCAACAGCGCCTTCAGGCGTGGCTTCTCGAAACCTTCGAGTGCGGTAATGGTCATGGCAGGGCTCCGAATCATGGGAACCCAATGGAATCAGATCAGCCGCAACCCCAAAAGCGCGTTAACCCGAGTTCGTTGCCCTGCGGCGCCAACCTCGACATTTGCCCGGTGAGGGCAACTGTGCTACACATCCAGGCATGGTGCTGATTCGCGCCAGTGACCCGCCGCAAGGCGGTTTTTTGTTGCCGTCGCATGCCTAGGCGATCAGGGCAAAACCCATCGCTTCGTCATCCACGGGCGGAGCAAGGAGCGTAGCGACGCGGCGCAGACCCGAGGATCCATGCCGCGACCTCCGAGCGCTGCCGCGGTGCAGAAGTTCGTGTGATGTCGGCGGGACAGCACCCCCCTCTGTCCTGCCGGACATCTCCCCCGCAAGGAGGGAGATTGGACTTCATGACTGCTTTCGCCAATCCCCAACGTCGAAAAGAAGGCGCCGTCGAAGCAAACTGCTGATCTCCCTCCTTGCGGGGGAGATGTCCGGCAGGACAGAGGGAGGTCCGCCGACATCGGGCAAGTCCTTCCCCGCAAGCGACAGGTTATAGCATGGGTCCTCGGGTCTTCGCTCCCGCTCCGCCCGTGGATGACGAAGTTGGTGAGGCTTCGGCCAATCTCGAATGTCTCCACCCGCTCTGAGCCCGCGAAGGGCAAGCCGCCGCCACCCCCATCGCCCCTCCGATCGATCAAAACCACTTGTCCGCCCGCAAAATCCATGCCCCGCGCTGGCTATGCGCCGCCACCTCTGCTTATCGTCCCGCCCAGCACCAGAGCAGGAGCCAGCACCATGAGCACCGTCCCGAAAACGCCCGAGCAGCCGGCGGAGAACGACAGCGGCGGCGAATATTTCGAGGCGCCGACCACCGGGCAGCTCGAGGCCGACCAGACCTCGGACGAGCATCTCGAAACGCCCGACGTGCCGGATTCGGAGCCATCCGCTCCGGGCGCCCACCGCGGCAAGCCGAAGAAAAAACCATCGGCGATATCGGGCCGGAAATTCCGCAAGCGCGATCTGGTGCGCATCGACACGCTGCGCCCGAGCCTCGCCGACCGCATCCGCTCCGATCATCCGGACCTGCCGGCCGGCGCCCGCATCACCCGCGCCGAGCTCGGCCGCTACCGTATGCGCTACATGGAGGAGCTGCTCCAGCAGGAACACGGCGAATTCTCCGAGCTCGACCGCCAGGTGGTCGAATCGATCGCCAGGCAGGACACGATTTCCGAAAACTCGGAGGAGGAGTTCGAGGAGCACCGGACGTTCGCCGACCGCGTCTCCGACAACATGGCCTCCTTCGGCGGCAGCTGGTGGTTCCTGATCTCGTTCGGCAGCGTGCTTCTGGTGTGGATCGGCATCAACCTGTTCGCGGGCATGGCGGGCGCTTTCGATCCCTACCCCTTCATCCTCTTGAACCTGCTGCTCTCCTGCATTGCCGCCATCCAGGCGCCGATCATCATGATGAGCCAGAGGCGGCAGGAGTCCAAGGACCGCCTGCGCTCCTTCAACGACTACCGCGTCAACCTCAAGGCCGAGCTGGAAGTGCGCCATCTGCACGAAAAACTCGACTACCTCATCTCGCGCCAATGGACCCGCCTGGCCGAAATGCAGCAGATGCAGCTAGACGCCATGCACGAACTGACCGGCGCCAGGAAGCCGAAGCGGGCGGTGCGTCGGCGACGGGCGGTGAAGAGTGAGGCGGGGCAGTGAGGGGTGGGCGCGGTGCGGGGTGATGACGGCCAGTCAGCCATGACGGGCGGCGGTCGCCGACAAAGGGTCCGGATGTTTCGCCAGCGGCTGCTCCAACTGGACATTGAGCTGGAAATTCAAGACAGTCTGCGCCACGCAATTATTGGGTGGGCACTTTTTTGAGCGATATTAAACTGTTTCAATTCAACCAAGGGCAGATTCACGAACTAGCTGGCTCTGCCATACAGGTCGAAAAATCGCTTCAGCATATCTTTGAGGCGAACCTTGAGGCGCTATTAGGCGTTCGATTTCTAGCGAGCGAGCACTCAACTGGGCCAGTCCACGGTGGCCGCATCGACACGTTGGGGCTCGATGAAGACAATTGTCCCGTGATCATTGAGTATAAGCGCGCGGTGAACGAGAACGTCATCAATCAGGGTCTATTTTACCTCGATTGGCTTCTCGATCATCGAAAGGAATTTCAATGGCTGGCCATGGAAAAGCTCGGTCCCGAAGCTGCCAAGAATGTCGATTTCTCGGCTCCAAGGCTGCTCTGTATCGCCGGCGATTTTACCCGCTATGACCAGCATGCGGTAAAGCAGATCGCCCGGAACATTGAGTTGATAAGATATCGGCAGTTTGGTGAATCTCTGCTCATGCTAGAACTCGTTCACGCACCGAAGTTGGCCAAGGTAAACACATTTTCAGCCGCACCCGCCGTAACTAGCACTGCCGGCGGGGCCGCCGTGGCCACCCCGAACGAAGATCTGGAAGACCCTTATGCCACATACCGTATGGCGTATCGCCTGTCGCAAGCGAGCCCCGCTTTGCGCGATCTCCATGACGCCATCCGTGACTTTCTCATCGGTCTTGGAGACGACGTTCAGGTCAAGGAGCTAAAGTTGTATACAGCGTTCAAGCGCATAAAGAACTTCGCCTGCCTTGAGGTCTACCCTCAGCCGAAGGTTGCTGTTGTTTACCTCAAGCTAGACCCACGGACAATCACGGTTGAGGAGGGCTTCACCCGTGATGTGACGAAAATTGGCCACTACGGAACCGGCAATCTGCAAGTTTCAATCAGGTCAATGGCTGATTTCCAGAAGGCGCAGCCGTTGTTCATGAGAGCGTATGAAGGATCGTGATTGGTGCTCTCGCCTTTGATTCTGTGCACCAGCCCTTTTGATTTCGCACAACTCACTTGGCCGTTGAAGCCCGCGACGGGTTCCGCTAAGAAGCCATGGCTGGCCGGTTTACCGGCTGGTTCGTTTTCCGGATCGCCGGTCCTGAAAGCACCCGTAGCTCAGCTGGATAGAGCGCTGCCCTCCGAAGGCAGAGGTCACAGGTTCGAATCCTGTCGGGTGCGCCATTGTGCAGGCCGGCTTCCTGCAGCGCTTCGTAGCAGCCGATCGCGGTGCGGTCGTTCTGGCAGAAGATGGCGGTGGGCTTATCCTTCAGCGCCAGGAACTTGACGGTCGCGGCATAGCCCGCTCTGGCCGACCAGCCTATGGACCGCGGCTCGCTGCAATTTCACGCGTCGATTACCACTTCCGCCCGTTCACTCAGACGCTATGCTGCTGACCATGATACCAAAGCCGCGAGGTTCGTTCATGATGAAGCAAAGTCAGCACCATGAGCGGATGACCATTCGCGGCCACCTCCAACCCGCGTCCTTCGTGCCTTGGATCATGCGCCATGCGGCCAAGCTAGGTCTCGCGCACCATGTCGCTCACGCAAGTGCCGATCGCATCGAACTCGATATTAGCGGTGCGGGAGAACTGATCGATATGATGGAGATGGGATGTTCGCTCGGGCCCATCGACGTCTGGGTCGAGACGATCGACCGCGCGCCTGTCGAGCAAAAAACACATGGCTTTGCGTGTGGTTACCGGCCGTTTGCACTTAATTTGATCAATATTGCAATTGCGAAATAATTATGCATACCTCAGCCCATCGAGCGGTTCGCCAACTCCTTTCGCTGGCATCCCTGGTCGGCAAACAGTGGTATCAGTACGGAAAGTAAGGTCATGCTGTCCGACAAGACGGACACCTGGGTGCCGGTCGCCCTTTCCCAGGATCTGCCAGCAGGACAGGCAATGCCGGCGTGGACGCCCGCCGGTCCCATTGCCCTCTGGCGAAGCCAATCGGGGTGCTTGGCGGCATCGGCGGATCGCTGTCCGCATCGCGGCATGCGCCTCTCCCATGGCTTCGTGCGCGGCGAGGCGCTTTCCTGCATCTATCACGGCTGGAGCTATTCGCAGGCCGGTCGGTGTCTGCGCATTCCCGCCCATCCCAATCTCACGCCGCCGGAGACGATTCGCGTTGCGACCCGGTCGGTCGAAGAGGCAGGCGGCATCGTCTGGGTCGCCGATGGAGAGCCCGACGGCAAGCCACCCCTTTTTGAAGGTTACGTCCCGCTCCGTTCGTTGACGGCCCGTGCCGGACATTCGGCGCTCTCTGCCGCTGCCGGTACGAAGGCTGCCGTTGAAGGATTCGCCTGGCAGGCGCCCGGCGCGCCGGCAATCCGCCTGCTGCCCATACCGGAGGAAACCGGCGAGACGCTGATCCACGTCCTTGTTCCAGCCGATTGCGGTGTGTCCGAGCGCATCGCCGCCTCGCGAGCCGCCGAGAGCCTTCGGCGCATGGCCGAACGGATCGAAGCGGAAGGGGCTGCGTCATGATCGACGATGCGATGCGCGACGAATGGTATCCGGTCGGGCTTTTCAGCCGGCTCGACCGTGATGGGCGCGAGACCACCCTGATGGGCGAACCGATCAAGGTTGCGCTCGACACCGATGGCGCGGCGAAAGTGACAGGCGAAAACGGGCGCGTGCTGCCGGTTTCGGTGCGCTATGGCCATATCTGGTCGTCGCTCGGCGAACCCAGGAAAGCGGTCTTTCCGATTCCCGAGGCGGACCAGCCCGGGCGCCGCTTCGTCGATGTCGGTGTGGTGCGGGTGCGCTGCTCGCCGCTCCGCGCCGTCGAGAACTTCCTCGACATCGCACACTTCCCCTTCGTCCATACCGACATCCTCGGCTCGGAGCCGCATACCGAGGTCGAAAACTACAAGGTCGAGATCCGCGAGGACGAGGACGAGGTCTGGGCAACCCAGGTGAAGTTCTACCAGCCGCAGGCGGCGAAATCAGCGAGCGGGGGTATCACGACGGAATATATGTACCGCGTGCCGGCTCCGACCTGCTCGGTCCTTTACAAGACCTGCCCGCCGCGCCCGGGCGAATGGGATGTCATTGCGCTGTTCGTCCAGCCGCTTGCCGAGGATCTCTGCGACGTCTGGCCGTGGATGGCGCTCTTCGACGACGAGACGCCACTGACCGACCTCATCCATTTCCAGCAGACGATTTTCCTGCAGGACCGCTCGATCCTCGAAAACCAGATCCCGCGGCTTCTGCCGCTCGATCCCGGCATGGAAATCCCGACGCGCGCGGACCTGACCTCGGTCGCCTATCGCCGCTGGCTGAAACGCCACAATTATACCTACGGCGCGCAGCTGGTGGCACAATGAGGCTTTACGACTACGTCCTCTCCCCAAGTTGCTACAAGGTGCGCCTGATGGCGGCGCTGTCGGGCGTGAAGCTCGAGATCCGTCCGGTCGACTTCCATCCCGGCGCCGAGCATCGCGGCCCAGAGCTTATGGCGCTCAACCCGGGTGGTTCCATCCCGATCCTTGAAGACGGCGACCTGATCCTGACCGAGTCTTCCGCCATGCTTGGCTATCTCGCCGCGAAGGCAGCACCGGCCTGGCTCGGCAGCGGCGCCCCCGAGGAGACGGCGCGCATCCAGCAATGGCTTTCCTTCTCGCACAGGCTGACCGCCAGCCTCGGCGGCGCGCGCCTGCATGAGATGCTGCTGCGCCCCGGTGACATCGGTGCGCTTCAGGCCAATGGCATGGCGGCACTGCGTGAACTGGAAGCCGGCCTCTTCGAACAAAAAATGCGTGGCGATCGGTTTCTCGCGTCCGACCGGCCGACGATTGCCGACATTGCCTGCTTTCCCTATGTCGCGCTCGCGCCCGACGGGGGCGTTTCCCTCGACCCGTATCCCACGATCCGGCTCTGGTCGCGAGCGCTCCGCAGCCTCGACAACTTCATCGAGATGCCCGGTATCCACCGGCTGCACGAGTTGAAGCCCGAACCGCGACCATGCCCGGACGAGGCGTGAGATGACCGGCTATCTCCTGAAAAATTGCGCAGCGGTCATCACCGACGAGGGCAAGGGTCCGAGCGTCCGGCGCAATGTCGATATACTGACGAATGGGCCGCGGATCGAGGCGATCGGGGAAGGCCTGCACGGAGGCAAGCTGCCGGCCGGTACCATCGTGCGGGACGCCGACGGCTGGTTCGTCTATCCCGGCCTCGTCAACACGCACCATCATTTCTTTCAGTGCTTCGTGCGCAACCGTGCCGAGCTCGACTGGACGAAGCTGTCGGTCATCGAATGGCTCGACCGGATCTATCCCATCTTCTCCCGGCTCAACGAGGATTGTTTCTACCACGCCTCGATCACGGCGATGGCGGAGATGATCAAGCACGGTTGCACCACGGCCTTCGACCACCAGTACAATTTTCCACGCCATGCCGGAAAGCGGCTCATCGACCGGCAGTTCGAAGCGGCCGATCTTCTCGGCATGCGGTTCCACGCAGGGCGCGGCGGCAACACGCTGCCGAAGTCGGAAGGCTCGACCATTCCGGACGAGATGCTGGAGACCACGGACGAATTCATCGCCGACTGCGCACGCCTCACCGACACTTATCACGACACCAGCCCCTTCAGCATGCGCCAGGTCGTCGTCGCTCCCTGCCAGCCGGTCAACTGCTACCGCGAGACCTTCGTGGAATCGGTTTCGCTGGCGCGTGATCGCGGGTTGCGGATGCACACCCATGTCGGCGAGGGCGAAAGCCCGGTCATCGAGGCCCGCCACGGCATGCGCACGGTGGACTATCTCGAGGAACTCGGATTTGCCGGCCAGGACACTTTCTATGCCCATTGCTGGGAGCTGACGCATGATGAACTGCGGGTGATGGCGGCGAGCGGCACCGGTGTTTCGCATTGTCCGGAGCCGGTCTATCTGGTGGGTGCGCAGGTGACCGATATTCCCGCCATGTCCGCCTTCGGCCTGCGCGTCGGTCTCGGCTGCGACGGCGCTGCCTCGAACGACAATTCCAACCTCATGCACTGCATCCATTCCGCCTACATGCTGCAATGCCTGGCGGCCTCGACGCGCGCTCATCCGGTGCCCGCGCCGGCCGATTTCCTCGGCTATGCGACATCGGGCGGCGCCGCGCTTCTGGGCCGCAAGGACATCGGCCGACTGTCGTCAGGCATGGCCGCCGATCTCTTCGCGATCGACACGCGCCGCATGGATTATGTCGGCACGCGCCACGATCCGTTGAGCCTGATTGCCAAGGTCGGCATCGGCATGCCCACCGACATGACCATGATCAACGGCCGCATCGTCTGGGAAAAGGGTGCGTTTGCCGGGCTGGACGAGGCCCGGCTTGCCGCGGACGCGGAAGCCGCTCTTGCCGCGGTGGAATTCTGACAACTTAAAAAAGGGGAACTGACATGCTGAACTATCTGACCCGCAGAACTCTGATGAAGGGCCTTGCCGCGACGGGGCTTGCCGGCACCCTTGGCGGCCGTCCCGCCTTCGCGGCCGACGAGCCGCTCGGTATCACGCTCGTGCTCCCGTCGCCGGTCGGCGATGTCGGCTGGGGCCACGCGCTCGCCGCCGGCCTCGAGCCGGTCAAGGCCGCATATGGCGACAAGGTGAAGATCACCGTCATCGAGAACATCGCCGAGGGGCCGGACGCCGACCGGATCATGAACAAGACCGTCGCCGACGGTAACAAGTTCCTGATCGCCGGCTCATTCGGCTACCAGAATGGCGCACTGCAGATCGCCCGCCGCGATCCCGGGGTCACTGTGCTGCATGCCTCCGGCTTCCAGACCGCGCCGAATTTCTCGCCCTTCGCGGCGAAGTATTTCCAGGGCACTTACCTGCTCGGCATGGCCGCCGCGGCTCTTTCCAAGACCGGCAAGCTGGGCTCGGTCTCGGCCTTCGCCATTCCGGAGCTGATCACCTCGATCAACGCATTTACGCTCGGCGCGCAGACCGTGAATCCCGCTGTCGAGGTATCGGTCGTCTGGGTGAACTCCTGGTTCGACCCAGCCAAGGAACAGGAAGCAGCCAAGGCGCTGATGGCACAGAACTGCGACGTGATCTTCTCGAACGCGCAGGATACGCCCTCGGTCATCTCGGCCTGCGAGGAGGCTGGCGTCTACGCGTTCAACCTCAATTCGTCGATGAAGAAATACGCGCCGAAGAAATATCTCGGCTGCATCGCGACGGACTGGTCGCCCTTCTTCAAGGCTTCCGTGGATGCCCATATCGCCGGAACGTTCAAGGGCGCCAACGCCTTCCTCGGCGTCGCCGAAAAGGTGGTGGAGGTCGCGGACTGGAACTCGGATGTCCCAGCCGACACGATGACGAAGATCAAGGAGGTGGCGGCGAAGATCGCCGACGGCAGCTTCTCGCCCTTCACAGGCCCGATCACCAAGGCCGACGGCAGCGAAGCCGCCGCCGCCGGTGCGGCGATGGCGGATGCCGAGATCGTCGCGATGGACTGGCACGTCAAGGGTGTCACCACACCGCTGCCGAAGTAAGTCATGAGCCCGCCCCTTCTGTCGCTGCGCGGCATATCGAAGAGCTACGGCCAGATCCGGGCCAACCAGGCCATCGATCTGGACGTGGCGCCCCAATCGATCCATGCGATTCTGGGGGAGAATGGGGCGGGCAAATCGACGCTGATGAAACTCATCTATGGCGTCGAGCAGCCGGACGACGGCACCGTCGTCTGGAACGGAGAACCCCTGAGCCTTGCCTCGCCGGCCGAGGCACGGCGCAGGGGCATCGGCATGGTCTTTCAGCACTTCTCGCTGTTCGAGACGCTGACTGTTGTCGAGAACATCCAGCTCGTCGTGCCCGGCAGCAAGGCGGAGCTGGCGGGGCGCATCCGCAGCCTCGGCCAAGATTTTGGCCTTGAAGTAGATCCTCTCGCCGATGTGCACGCGCTCTCGGTCGGCGAGCGGCAGCGGGTGGAGATCATCCGCTGCCTGATGACGGACCCGAAGCTGCTCATTCTCGACGAGCCGACCTCGGTGCTGCCGCCGCAGGCGGTGAAGAAGCTGTTCGACACGCTCAGGCGGCTTCGCGGCCGCGGCGTGTCCATCCTCTTCATCTCCCACAAGCTGGAGGAAATTCGCACGATCTGCGACCACGCGACCATCCTGCGTGGAGGGCGCGTTATCGGCACCGTCGACCCGCGCGACCATGATGCGCACGACCTCGCCCGCATGATGATCGGCCGCGACATGCCGGAGGTGATGCCGGCGTTGGCCATGCCCGAGGGGGAGAAGCGGCTGGAAATAATCGGTATGGACTACACGCCGGATGACCCTTTTGCCACGCCGCTCTCCGGCATCAGCCTCACGGTACGATCAGGCGAGATCCTCGGCATAGCCGGGCTGTCCGGCGGCAATCTGCAGAAATTCATCGTCGGTCGCGAGATGATGCTCTCGCCAAAACTGCTCTTCGTGGCGCAGCCGACCTGGGGTGTGGACATCGGCGCTGCGTCCGCCATCAGAAGGCGGCTCATTGCGTTGCGCAACGAGGGCATGGCGATCCTCGTCATTTCCGAGGAACTCGAGGAACTTTTCGAACTCTGCGATTTCATCCAGGTGCTGCATCATGGAATGCTGAGCCCGCCTCTGGTAACGCGGGATACACGCCCCGAAGACATCGGCCGATACATGATCGGCGCACATGCCTCGCCAGAGAAGGTTCCTGCATGAATGTTCGGACCGCGACGTTCCTCCCCGCGCTCGTCCGCCGGGAGCATGTCTCGCTCGTCGCGGCCATGCTGGCCCCGGTTGCCGCGCTTGGCATGGCGATCATCCTCAATCTGGGCCTTTATGTGCTGATAGGCCGAGATCCGGCGACCGTGCTGTACGCGATGCTTCTCGAGCCGTTCCTCTCCTGGGCATCGTTCGCGGAGGTGCTGCTCAAGGCGGGGCCTCTTCTTCTCATCGCGCAGGGGCTGGCGATCGGTTTCCGCGCAAAAGTGTTCAACATCGGCGCGGAGGGCCAGTTCATCCTGGGCGCTATTTTCGCCTCGGCGATCCCCGTCTGGTTTCCGCAGGCGAGCGGGCAGTGGATCTGGCCGCTGATGCTGCTTCTCGGTGCCGTCGGAGGTGCGCTTTGGGCATCTATCACCGCCTTCTGGCGGGTCCGGCTCAATGCGAACGAGATCCTGGTCTCCCTGATGCTGAGCCTCGTTGCGGCGCAAGTCCTCAACTACCTGCTGCTCGGCCCCTGGAAAGACCCGGCCGGCTTCAATTTCCCACAATCCGTGATGTTTCAGAACGACGCGATGGTGCCGACCCTGATCGCCGGTACCCGCGTCAACGTCTCGCTGCTCATCACGCTCGCGCTCTCGCTGGCGGCCTGGGTTTTCATGCAGCGAAGTTTCATGGGTTATAAGCTCAAGGTCGGCGGCCTTGCCCCACGCGCGGCCGGTTACGCCGGCTTCAGCGAAGCGCGTGCGATTTGGCTGTCGCTTCTGATCGGCGGCTTCGTGGCGGGACTGGCAGGCGCCGCGGAAGTCGCGGGGCCGCTCGGCCAATTGCAGCGCTCGATCTCGACCGGCTACGGCTATGCGGCCATCATCGTCGCCTATCTCGGCGGCTTGCATCCGATCGGCATCATCTTTTCCGCGCTCTTTATGGCTGTCCTCTACATCGGCGGCGACAATGCGATGGTGTCGGCAAACTTGCCGATCGCCGCCGTCCGCGTCTTCCAAGGCAGCTTGCTGCTTGCCTACCTCGTCGCTGTCGCCTTCGTGCGCTACCGCATCGAGTGGCGCTTCCCCCATCACCGGAGCCAGCCATGAACGCCGTCGAGTTCATTATTTCGGGCATGCTGGCAGCCGCAACACCCTTTCTCCTTGCCGCACTCGGCGAACTGGTGGTCGAGCGCGCCGGCGTCCTTAACCTCGGCGTGGAGGGCCTGATGGCCCTCGGCGCCGTGCTCGCGTTCATCGTCGTCTACCACGGCGGTGGACACCTGCTGGGCTTCGTCGGCGCTGGCCTCGGCAGCGCCATCCTGTCCCTCGTCTTTGCAGTGCTGGCACTCGGCTTCCGGGCAAACCAGGTCGCCACAGGCCTTGCGATCGGCATCCTCGGCCAGGGCCTTTCGGCGCTGTTCGGCAAAAGCTACGAGAGCCTGACGGTCAAGGGGCTCCCGAAACTTGCCTTTCCCGGCCTCTCGGAAATCCCGGTAATCGGCAGACTGTTTGTCGAAGACATCGTCGTATGGCTTTCCCTTGTCGTGACGTTCGCGATCTGGGCGGTGTTTGCCTATACGAGGGTCGGCCTTGTCGTGAGGGCAATCGGCGAGAATCCCAAGGCTGCCCACGCCATCGGCTATCCGGTCATCGCTATCCGTGTCGCGGCGATAGCCTTTGGTGGCATGATGGCGGGTTTTGCCGGCGCCTATGCGGCGGCGGTATACACGCCCCTTTGGGCGGACGGCATGATTGCCGGACGTGGCTGGATCGCGATCGCACTCGTCGTCTTTGGTACCTGGCTCGCCGGCCGCATCTTCCTGGGTGCCTGCCTCTTCGGCGCGGTTTCGCTGATGAGCCTCGCCGCCCAGGCGACCGGTCTGGACGTGTCGTCGCAACTGCTTTCCAGTCTTCCCTATCTCGTTACGATCGTCGTGCTCGGTGTCATCTCGGCGGACCGCCGCCTGCTCAGGCTGAACGGCGTCGCCTCGCTCGGCGAACCCTTCGAACACTAGTCACGAGGCAATGTGATCTGCGCAACGAAAGCGGCGCGGTCCATAGCGGCTCAAAATTGACTAGCTCAAAGCTGTCTACCAGCCTTGCCGGCCATACCATTCGTCGATATCTCGGCGTACGCGATCCTTCGCCAAGCCGTAGCGTTCCTGAATCTTGCCTTCGAGCTGATCGCGCTTGCCGGCGATGCGGTCTAGATCATCATCAGTGAGCTTGCCCCACTGTTCCTTGACCTTGCCTTTAACCTGCTTCCAATTTCCTTCGACGCGGTTCCAGTCCATGGTGGCGAACTCCTTCGTTTCTCTGGTGGAAAAACGGTCGTATGACCGTGGGGTTCCGCTACAACGCCGAACAAGCGACAGCCGCGATTTGGAAGCCGATTTTCGTTTCGATCAAACAGCCTCGATGGAACATTAGCAGTCCCTAAAGGTTGATACGTGCGGCAGGTGGTGCCCTCCATCGCCTGCTGAAGATTGGGGCGACAGCCCCAATCGGCCCGCGCTCTCCGCCAGAGGCGCGGGCTTTATAAATTGACCAAGGGAATAAACCGGCCAAGCGAAGCGATGACCGACAAGCCCTACGTCGTCACGTGTTCGAGAAGCCGCATTGGCGGACCGCGAGGCAGCTGAACAACGATTAATCCGGCGGCGATGCGATCTCTCCTATCACGCCCCCACCACAGCCCGCACGCTCTCCCGCTCCACCAGCGGGCACTCCAGCTTGGTGATCGGATACCGTCCCCGCCCGGGCGCCGCCGGCGCTTCCAGCTGTTCTATCGCCCATTGGCCCATCGCCATGTGCGGCAGGATCGAGGTCGTCAGCGGCGGGAACAGATGCCTGGCGATTTCCTCGTCGTCGTAGCCAACGACGGAAATATCCCCAGGGATGCGCAGGCCGGCTTCCTTCAGCGCTTCGTAGCAGCCGATCGCGGTACGGTCGTTCTGGCAGAAGATGGCGGTCGGGCGGTCCCTCAGCGCCAAGAGCTTAACGGTCGCGGCATAGCCCGCGCTGGCCGACCAGTCGCCCTCGACCACCAGTTCCGGATCGAACGGGATGTCGGCGGTGGCGAGCGCGCGGCGGTAGCCTTTCAGCCGGTCTTGTGCTGCCTGCATCCACGGCTCGCCGGTGATAGTGGCGATGCGGCGGTGGCCGTGGCTGATCAGATGGCGGGTGGAGCTCTGGCCGCCGGCGATCTCGCTCGGCACCACGGCCGGGAAGGCGTAGTCCGCCGTGTAGCAATTGAGCAGGATCACCGGAATGTCGAGGCCGTAGAGATAGTCGGGCGCGGTGATCTCGCGGGTGAAGATGGTCATGTAGATCAGCGCCGAAATGCCCCGCTTGGTGAGTGCGGCGATGGCGCGCGGCTCCATGACGGAATCGCCAAGCGTCTGCGCCACCAGAAGCACGTTGCCGGCATTCCACGAGGCCTGCCGCGCGCCCTCGATGGCGACGACGGCTTCCGGGCTGGTGGCGAGCTGGTCGACGGCGAAGCCGATCACCCCGTCCAGCCCTTCAAAGGCGGGAAGCGGCGGGTGAAGTGCCGAAAAGGCGGGCGCGGCATAGCCAAGGGTCCGCGCGGCCTCGATCACCCGTTCGCGGGTCTGCTGCGACAGCTTGATGCCGGGCGAATTGTTGAGCACGAAGGAAACGGTCGCCTGCGAGCAGCCGGCGGCCCTGGCGATGTCGGTCATGGTGACGCGACCCCTGGCGCTCTTCGCCGGCGCCTTGCGGCGCCTCACCGTGTCGATGGCCGGATCCGTGGTTTCGCTCATGTCACTCCTCCAGCCTGTCTAGCGGCCGCCCGTCAGGCCGGCAAGATGGCGTGACGTTGTCGATTTATAGAGATCGTCGCGCGGATTTATATCTATTAGTAGCTTCAAGGTCTATCCATCCGGCATCTCCACACAGCCCGAAGGTCAAACGGCATAAGACATAGGCGTTGGCGCAGCCGAGGCGGAGGCTCGCCGGCGGATGTGCCGCGAAGCGCAAGCATACCCAGGGATATCGCCTCAGAACTAATACTGTTTACTAATACAAAAATGCGCTGTACCGTCAATCTGTCGCGTCCGGGTCGGTTGGGCTCGAGGCGGCGGGAGTACGAGAAATGGCCCGATGGCGAGCGGATCTTAACCCCGCAAGCCTTGTCTCGGATATGTGATATGTCTGACAAATCGGACTATTTACGAACGAAGGATGAGTCTCTAAGGTCCGCATCGTGGCTGGACCGGCGCCATTCTTTCGGTGCCGGGAACCCTTTGAGGAGGAGGGCGTCCAAGCTGCAAACGGCAAAATCAGGTCAGTGCAAGATCGGTCAGTCGCACGACTGAACCAAACGGGAGGTTGAACATGAAATCCTTGATACGAAATGCATCCGTAGCCACCGCGGCGCTGTTGCTCGGCCTGTCGGCCACGGCAATCGCGCGCGCCGACGACAAGCCGACGCTGGCCTTCGTCGTCAACGGCGCTTCCGATTTCTGGAAGGCCGCCGAAGCCGGCGTCAAGAAGGCGCAAGGCGAACTGCCTGACTACAATCTCGAACTCAAATATCCCGAACAGTCCTCGGTGGCCATCCAGCAGCGGCTGATGGACGATCTGGTGACCGCGGGCGTCAAGGGCATCATGGTCTCGGCCGTCGATCCCAAGACCTCGACCGACGGGCTTAACAAGATCGCCTCGGAAACGGCGCTGTTCACCACCGACAGCGACGCTCCGCAGACCAAGCGCGTCGCCTATATCGGCTCGTCCAACGTCGATGCCGGCAAGCAGGCGGCCGAAATCGCCAAGAAGGCGATGCCCGATGGCGGCAAGTGCCTCGGCTTCGTCGGCCTGCTCGGCGCCGACAATGCCAAGGAGCGCATCCAGGGCATGAAGGACGGTCTGGCCGGCACCAAGATCGAGCTGATCGACGTGCGTGGCGACGACATCGACCAGGCGCGCGCCAAGAAGAATGTCGAGGACGCGCTGGTTGCCAGCCCCGACGTCACCTGCATGGTCGGCTTCTACTCCTACAACACGCCGCGCATCTACGAAGCGCTGCGCGACGCCGGCAAGCTCGGCTCGATCACGGTGGTCGGCTTCGATGACGATCCGATCACGCTGGGCGGCGTCAAGGAAGGCACCGTTGCCGCAACCGTCGTGCAGCAGCCCTTCGAATGGGCCTATCAGGGCATGAAGCTGATGGCTGCCTATCTCAAGGGCGACAAGTCGGGCATCCCGGAAGGTGGCCTCATCATCGTCCCCACCAAGATCATCGGCAAGGACGATGTCGACGCCTATGCCGCCAACCTGAAGGCGATGTCTGGAAACTGATCGTCGTTAGCGCTGCCCCCATCCGCCTCCGGCTCCCTCTCCCTCTCCCCCTCTCTATACGGGGCTAGCGTGCGCACACATTTGCTTCGGCGCAGTTCTTGAAGGCGCCAGATAGGGGTTGAAGAAGTTGAATCGTCTGTGATTCT
>NZ_JAMYKV010000058.1:0-35541 GCF_040317535.1 Mesorhizobium sp. M1409 | reverse complement strand
CCCGCCCCCCCCCCGCGCCCCCGCCGCGCCCGCGCCCCCCGCCCCGCCGCCCCCCCCCCCCCCCCCCCGGCGCGGCGGGCCGCGCCCGCCAAAGACGATGAGACCTCCTATCGCGTCAACCGAGATAGGGATAGAGCGGGAAACGGTCGGTCAGCCCCACGACCTTGGCCTTGACCGCCGCTTCGACAGCGGCATTTCCCTCGTCGGAATTGGCGACCTTGAGACCATCCAGCACTTCGGCGATCAGCTTGCCGATCTCGCGGAACTCGGCCTGGCCGAAGCCGCGCGTGGTGCCGGCCGGGGTGCCGAGACGCACGCCTGAGGTGACGAAAGGCTTTTCCGGGTCGAACGGAATGCCGTTCTTGTTGCAGGTGATGTTGGCGCGGCCGAGCGCCGCCTCGGCGCGCTTGCCGGTGGCGTTCTTGGGCCGCAGATCGACCAGCATCAGATGGTTGTCGGTGCCGCCGGAGACGATGTCGAGACCGGTTTCCTTGAGACTGGATGCAAGCGCCTTGGCGTTGGCGGCGACGCTTTCGGCATAAACCTTGAAGCTCGGCTTCAGCGCTTCGCCGAAGGCCACCGCCTTGGCGGCGATGACATGCATCAGCGGCCCGCCCTGCAGGCCGGGGAACACCGCCGAATTCATCTTCTTGGCGATGTCCTCGTCATTGCACAGGATCATCCCGCCGCGCGGGCCGCGCAGCGACTTGTGTGTCGTGGTCGTCACGACATGCGCGTGCGGCAGCGGCGACGGATGCACGCCGCCGGCGACTAGGCCAGCGATATGCGCCATGTCGACCATCAGATAGGCGCCGACCGCATCGGCGATCTCGCGAAAACGCTTCCAGTCCCAGACGCGCGAATAGGCGGTGCCGCCGGCCAGGATCAGCTTCGGCTTGGTCTCATGCGCGGTCTTCTCGATGGCGTCCATGTCGAGCAGATGGTCGTCCTTGCGCACGCCGTAGGATACGACCTTGAACCACTTGCCGCTCATGTTGACCGGCGAGCCGTGGGTCAGATGGCCGCCGGAATTGAGGTCGAGGCCCATGAAAGTGTCGCCGGGCTGCAAGAGCGCCAGGAACACGGCCTGGTTCATCTGGCTGCCGGAATTCGGCTGGACGTTGGCGAAGTTGCAGCCGAACAGCTTCTTGGCCCGCTCGATCGCCAGTTCCTCGGCCACGTCGACAAACTGGCAGCCGCCATAATAGCGCTTTCCCGGATAGCCCTCGGCATATTTGTTGGTCATGATCGAGCCCTGCGCTTCCAGTACGGCGCGCGAGACGATGTTTTCCGAGGCGATCAGCTCGATCTCGTGGCGCTGGCGGCCGAGTTCGTTGCGGATGGCGCCGAAAATCTCCGGATCGGCATCTTCCAGCGTGGTTTCGAAGAAAGATTCGAACTTGTTCGACACTGCCGCTGCTGTTGCCATGGGCTGAAATCCTCGGGGTTCGGGGCAATTTTTGATTTATGCAAGTCGTTGTCCCAAAACCGCTGCACACTTTTGGGCGACTTGCATTTGCCGGGCCATTAACACAGTTGTTTTCGCCCCGCCACGTTTGCGGCGCGAAATTTGCTGGTCGGATTGCGCCAGCGAGGCAACAGGGGGCTATTTCCTCGCCTTCCGACCTTTCAGAAGGCCTCGGTGAGCGTGATCTCGGTAAACAGCGCCCGCGACGTATGGTCGTTGATCTCGCCGACGCGAAACGTGTCACGCACGGCTGCGCGCTCGGCCTCGATGCCGGCGAGCCGCAATTCCAGCTCCAGCCTTCCGGATTCGCGAGCCTCGGCGCGGGCCTCATCCGCTTCATCCCGCGAAAAGCGCAGTGGGACCCGAGCAACGAAAAGGCCGCCCTGAACGGCTAATGCAGTTCACTTAAGTTGGGCTGGATGAGGATCTGGTAAGACCTATCGAGCAGGATGGAGATTCGTTTCCATCCTGTTCGTGTTTTGAGATGCCAGGTCGCATAGGACATTCAGCCGATTTGTCGGCACTTTCGGGTGCAATTGATCCGGAATGGATCGCCCAGGCGCTTGCCAGCAGCGGCAAGGCGAGCATCCGCAAACGCAAGCTCCCCGCCGAGCAAGTTGTCTGGCTGGTGATTGCGCTTTCCTTGTATCGTCATCAGTCGATGCCTGAGGTGGTGGCCCATCTGGATCTGGTGTTGCCCGATGAGGTGAACCCGGACATTGCCAAGAGCGCCTTGACGCAGGCCCGCCAGCGCTTGGGCCAGGCGCCGCTGGCGCAGTTGTTTGCGATGAGCGCGACATGCTGGGACGCGCGCCACCAATGCGGGCGAGCCTGGCGGGGTCTTGCGCGCTATGCCGTGGATGGCAGCACACTGCGTGTCGCCGACAGCGTGGAGAACCGCGCGCATTTTGGAGCGCAAGCCTATGCATCCGGCGTTGTTGCAAGTTATCCGCAGCTACGGCTCTTGACCCTGACGGCGCTCGCCACGCATCTGGTGCGTGATGCGGTGTTTGGGATCTACGGCAAGAACGAGATGCTCTATGCCAAGAGCTTGCTCGACCAAGTGCCGGATCATTCCCTGACGGTCTTCGACAAGGGCTTTTTCAGCGCCAGCCTGCTGCTGCAGCTTCAATCGAAGGGCAAGCAACGTCATTGGCTGCTGCCCGCCAAAGGCAACAGTGCATGGCAGCGCCTGGACCAGAACGCCACCGACTATCGGGTGCGCATGAAAGTCTCGCCGCAGGCCCGCGAGGCCGAGCCCGACTTGCCGCCATTCTGGGAAGCCCGGGCGATCGAGACCGTCAACCGGCACGGGCAAAAGCGAATATTGCTAACCTCGTTGATGGACAAGAAGGCCTATCCTGCCCAGGAGATCGTGCAGCAATACGAAGACCGCTGGCGGATCGAAACCAGCAATCGGGAGCTGAAACAGGAGCTTCTTGGCAGCGAATTGACGCTGCGCAGCGGCACACCGCAAACTGTTTATCAGGAAGTCTGGGGAGCCTTGTTGGCTTACAATCTGGTGCGGCTGGAAATGGCCGAGGTTGCCTCTGAAGCCGAGGTCAAGCCAACCGAATTGAGCTTCACCACAGCCCTGCACTACATTCGTCACGAATGGGGATGGATGGCGATCGAAGCGCCAGCAAAACTCCCCGCACACCTCATCCGATTAAGACAAAGGCTGGGAGACCTCATCCTCCCAAAAACACGGGGGCGATCATGCCCCCGTGTCGTCAAAAGGCTACCAGCCAAATATCCTGTCAGAACACTGAAGGTGCCTAAGTGAACTGCATTAGCCCTGAACGGCGGCCTTTTTTATAAAAACATCAGCTGCTTAAAGCGAAGACGTGATCTGCAGCTCGTTGGCGCCGTCGAGCGCGTAGACGTCGTCACGGAACTGCACGACGCCCGGACCAGTCGACCAGGCCGAAAGATAGAGGAAGTGGACCGGCACCGGGTTGGTGACCTGGACCGGCGTGTTTTCGCCTGTCTTGATCGCCGCCTCGAAATGCTGGCGGTCCCAGCCGGGCGTGTCGCGCAGGATCCAGGTGACGAGGTCGCGCACATTCTGCACGCGAACGCAGCCCGAGGAATCGAAACGCATCATCTTGCCGAACAGGCTCTGCTGCGGGGTGTCGTGCATATAGACGCCGTCGGGGCTCGGGAAGTTGATCTTGACCGAAGCCATCGCGTTGCCCGCACCCGGGTCCTGGCGGAAGCGATATTTGGCGGCATCGTCGGTCGACCAGTCGACATTGAGAGGATCGACCTCGCTGCCGTCCGGCGCGAACAGGCGGATGTGACTGTCCTTCAGATAATCGGGATTCTTCCGCATCAGCGGAATGATGTCCTTGCGCACGATCGAGACCGGCGCGTTCCAGTACGGATTGACGATGATCTCGTTGATCTTAGAATTGACGATCGGCGTCTGGCGATCGATCTTGCCAACGATGGCGGTGTGGCGAAGCACGACGCGGTCGTTCTCGACGGCTTCGATCTGTGCCGCCGGAATGTCGACCAGCACGTAGCGGTTGCCCAACGTGCCGGCCTTTTCGCGCAGCCGCTGCAGATTGGTCTGCAACTGGCCAAGCCGGATCTGCGCCGAAACGTTCATCGCCGCGTACGTGTATTTGCCGAGCGCACCGTCGGCAGGCAGGCCGTGACGCAACTGGAAACGCTTGACCGCCGAGTCGACATAGGAATCGAAGGCCGTCGAAATGCCGGCGCCTTGTGCCAGGTCGCCGGAAACCATCAACCGCTTGCGCAACGGCACCACATCGGGATCATCGACGCCAAGCTGCAGTTTCTTGGTCGCGGGAACCTCTACCCAGCCGCCCTGCCCGACGATGTTCTGATATTGCGCGACCGCCTGCTCCGTGAAGGCGACGGTCTGCAGGCTGAAGATCGGCAGCGTCGAGGCCACCTTGCCGCCCTCGCTGGCGCGGGCGTCGAACTGATCGTCCCAATTGCCGCGCGCCGAGGACTTCAGGATATCACCGATCACATCCTGCGCATTGGCGCCGCCGGCAACCATCGCGGCTGCGAGCGCGGAGGCTCCGGAGAGGAAAAAACGACGGCTGGTTCTCATAGACATTCCAGACATTTGTAGCAGTTCGATCACTTGCTGCGTTGATCACCGGGCGATCTCGCCCGCACTCTAAAATTGGCAATCTTAACAATTAGCCAACCATGGTCCGTATCCCCTTGGCGTGACAACGCACGGGCGCGATACGGATTGCGGGTGAACGCATGGTCTTCACCACAGCATCACTGCCACTCTCGGTTCCATTGGAATATGGCGGCAACGTGGCCTTGCTCCCAAATCCGACCGGCCGGCATTCCGAAAAGAAACGGACCGATGCTTTTCGGCACCGGCCCTGACTGAAGGTCGATATTTCGGCCGCGCTTCTGTGGCGCGGGCCGTATCCGACGCGCCGGATGTCCTACATCCGGTAGGCGATGGTGTCGTTCCAGAAGCGGTCGAGCCGCTGCAGGGCACGATTCATCTGCTTGAACTCGTCGGTGTTGATGCCGCCGACCTGCTCGATCGAGCCGACATGGCGCTCGTAGAGACCGGCGACGACCTCCGCCACCTCGTTGCCCTTCGGCGTCAGCGAGACGCGGACCGAACGGCGGTCGATGCGCGAGCGCTGGTGGTTGATGAAGCCGAGATCGACCAGCTTCTTCAGATTGTAGGAGACGTTGGAGCCGAGATAGTAGCCGCGCGAGCGCAGCTCGCCGGCGGTCAGCTCGGAATTGCCGATGTTGAACAGCAGCAGCGCCTGGATGGCATTGATGTCGGAACGGCCGTTGCGGTCGAATTCGTCCTTGATCACATCAAGCAGGCGGCGGTGCAGCCGCTCAACAAGCTGCAGCGATTCCATGTACAGGGAACGGATAGCCTCGCGGCGATCGTCGGATACGTTGGCGGTCTTCGCCGCCGGACGCGAATTGATCATTGTCTTTGCCTCTCGTTTGTCGCCCTGGTGATTTTTTGTTTTTCACCTTGATCGCGACACTATCGAATACTCATAAAATTCGACTTAAACGCTAGGGCTAACAAGAGCTTACCGGTAATAGGTTTCGAAAGAGCCTTAACGAACGGTCACCCGAGCAAGGACAATTAACCTAAAGATTTCGGCAATGATTTCGCGGCTGAATTCATGCAGCCGCCAGGTCGCCAATGTGCTCAAGGGCTTAGTGGCGGACAGGGCGCTTCTGCAGGTAGATGACGACGCGGAAGACAATGTAGAGCACCGCCACCGCGGCATGCGAGACGACAATCAGCGGGCGATGCCCGAAAAGCTCGGGAAAGCCGGCATACATGACCGTCTCGGTCACCGCGCAAATGAACCAGATCACCGGCCCCCAGGACGCCAGCATCCACAGGCCGGCAGCCGCGAAGGGAAAGAACACGGCGAGCACCACCGCGGCCACCTGCCAGTGCACGGGCATCAGGTCGAAACGCCACAGCGAGCCCGGATAGAAGCCGATCAGCTTGATCCAGTAGAGAATGCCGAACAGCAGGCAGTAACCGGCGATGACCCGCTGGAACCAGGCGAAAATCACCTCCACCCCGGAGGGCTGCAGCACGACGCGTCTCGAGGTCACCTCGCTCATATCAAGAGCTCCCGTTCGCCCAGCGGAGCGAAATAGGCGTCGACATCCGCCTCGCTGACCGCATCGAGGCTCGCCGGACGCCATTGCGGTTTTGAGCCCTTGTCGATCATGGCGGCGCGGATGCCTTCGTAGAAATCATGGCCGAGAAGCATGCGGTTGAGGATGCGAAACTCCATCTTCATGCAAGCGTCCATGGACAGTGTCAGCCCAGCACTGATCTGGCGCCAGGCGACGTGCAGGCTGGTCGGCGAGCGGGTGCGGATCGTGGCCAGCGTCTTTGCGGCGAACTCGTCGGCGTCCGCGGCGCGCTCCAGGCTGTCGATGACGCGTTTGAGGGATGGTTGTGAAAAATGGCGAACGATCGCCTCCAGCGTCGGCCTGTCGGTCTCTCGCCTTGCCTGAACGAAGAAGCCGCGCAGTACCGATTCCGGGTCGCCGGTCAGCGTCAGCCGGTCGAGAAAGCCGCCCTGATCCTCGGCCTTGATGGTGTGGGTGGCCAGCCCCGACCACAGCGCATCGCCATAGCGGATGCGATTGCCGGTCATCGCCAGATACATGCCGAAGGAGCCGCCGAGATCGGATAGCAGGTGGCTGGCGCCGACATCGGGGAAAAAGCCGATGCCGACCTCCGGCATGGCGAACTGGGCATTCTCGGTCATCACCCGGTGAGAGCCGTGGAAGGAAATGCCAACGCCACCGCCCATGACGATGCCGTCGATCAGGGCGACATAGGGTTTGTTGAAGCTGTTTATGCGGGCGTTGAGCCGGTATTCGTCGGCGAAGAACTCGACCGGCGGTTTTCCCGCCCGGCCGGCCTCATAGACGTGCAGGATGTCGCCGCCGGCCGAAAAGGCCCTGCCCTCGGCCTTGACGACGACGACATCGACGCCCTGGTCGGTCTCCCAGGCGGAAAGGGCAACGTCGAGCGCCCTGATCATGCGGTGCGTCAAGGCATTGAGCGCCAGCGGCCGCGTCAAGGTGACGACGCCGGCCCGGCCCAGATGTTCGAAGCGGATCTCGTCGCCTCCGCCAAAATCCATCGTGAAAGAATCCCTCCCCCGCGCCGCCGGGATTGAAGTGCTAAAGGGTGGCGCATGGGTGCGTCAATGCCAAGCCCTGCCGGGCGTGTATCAGTTTGGGCTCGGAAGTGGAAAGACGCCATCCTTTGCGTCCCGGCCAAATGGTGCGGGAGAAAGGCGCTTGCCGCGCTGTCACGCCAAGGCCTTCCAGCGGCGGGCATGGTCAGGAACACCGGCGGGCGAGGCCTGCCCGCCGACAGCCGCTTCCTAGATCGCAGGCTTGAACTGAGCTTCGCGCGGTCTTGGCCGCCAGCGGCACTCGGTGTTAGAGATTGGCCGCCAAGCCTCGAACCGGATGGTGAGCCATGCCGCACTTTTTGCGCCTTGCCTTTGTTCTGGGTGGCTTCCTGGCCATCTGCTCCGCCAATGGCCTGGCCAGGGCGGCCGATGTCGAGGATCTCTACAGATCCCAGACCATCGTCACCGGCCAGGGCGAGCCAAACCGCCAGGCAGGTTTCAAGATCTGCCTCGACGCGGTCCTGGTCCGGGTTTCCGGCGACCAGCGTCTGCTGGCAAAACCTGAGCTGACAGCGCTGCGCGACAAGGCCGGCAGCTTCGTCACCGGCTTCCGTTACCGCGACCGCATGGAAGGCATTCCAGTGCATGACGAACAGGGCACCCATGACAGGCCTCACGATCTCTTTTGCCAGTACACGCCGGCGACGATCGACCCGGTTCTGGCTTCGCTCGGCAGCAAGCCCTGGCTGGCCGAACGGCCGACGCTCTCGGTCGTCCTGGCTGTGGACGACTCGCGCCGACATTTCGTCCTTGCCAATGATGGGGACGAAAATCCGTACATGATAGAGTCTTTTCAATCGGCCGCTGACCCCATGGCGATGTCGATTGTCGTTCCGAACAAGGCCACGCTCGCCAAGGCCGGACTCACTTTCGAAGAGGTGGGGCCTATCTCACCCGAACTGCTAGGCAGTGTTGCAAGAAGTATTGGCAGCCGCCAGGTCTTGGGCGGCAGCCTCATGTGGAGCGACAAGGAGTTGGGCTGGATCGCCGACTGGCGGCTGGCGATGGCCGGCAAGACATATCAGTGGCAAGTGCGCGGCGTCAGTTTCGACGAGGCGTTCCGCGTTGCTGTCAAAGGCGCGGCGCAGATCCTGTCGGGCAACGGCCAACCGGAATAGAATTGGAACGGACTGCTGGCACAAACGTATCGCATTGGTCAGCGGCAAGGGCTCGTGATAAAAGCCGCCGATCTGGAGTTTTGGCGATGAACAAATTCACCCCCGCAAAGCCAGCCGGCGCTCGCAGCGTCGACGACATCACCGGCAGCCGCCGCCTGCGCCGCATGCGCAAGGCAGACTGGTCGCGCCGTCTGGTGCAGGAGAACCGGCTCTCGGTCGACGATTTGATCTGGCCGATCTTCGTCGTCGACGGCAAAAATGTGCGCGAGCCGATCGCCGCCATGCCCGGGGTCTTCCGCCTGTCGATCGATCTCGCCGTCAAGGAGGCCGAACGCGCGGCAAAACTCGGCATTCCCGCACTTGCCACCTTCCCCAATGTCGACATCTCGCTGCGCGACCAGACCGGCTCGCACATTCTCGACCCCGACAACGTCATCAACCGCGCTACCCGCGCGATCAAGGACGCGGTGCCGGAGATCGGCATCATCACCGACGCCGCGCTCGACCCGTTCACCAGCCATGGTCATGACGGCATCCTGCGCGACGGCATCATCGTCAACGACGAGACGGTGGAACAGGTGACCGCCGCGGCTGTCATCCAGGCGGCGGCCGGCGCCGACATCATCGCGCCGTCCGACATGATGGACGGCCGCATCGGCGCCATCCGCGACGCGCTCGACGCCAACGGTTTCCAGGACGTGGCGATCATGTCCTATGCGACCAAATTCGCCTCGGCCTTCTACGGTCCCTATCGCGAAGCGGTGGGCACCGCCGGCCTGCTCAAGGGCGACAAAAAGACGTATTACATCGACCATGCCAATTCCGACGAGGCGGTGCGCGAAGCCGAACAGGATATCACTGAGGGCGCCGACATGCTGATGGTCAAGCCGGGCCTGCCCTATCTCGACATCATCCGGCGGCTGAAGGACGAGTTCCAGATGCCGACCTTCGCCTACCAGGTGTCGGGCGAATATTCGATGATCAAGGCCGCCGCCGCCAATGGCTGGATCGACGGCGAGAAGGCGATGCTGGAATCGCTGCTCGCCTTCAAGCGCGCCGGTTGCGACGGCATTTTGACCTATTTCGCCCCCGAAGTGGCGATGATGCTGAAGGGATAGGCCACTAGGTCGTTTGGAATTTTAGCGCAATCCGCTAGAATGAATTCATGAGCAGGAATGAGGTCATAGAGCGGTTGCAGAGAAATGCAGATGCCATCAAAGGCATGGGCGCGACTTCGCTTTATCTCTTCGGATCGACTTTGCGGGGCGACGCAGGGGCCGACAGCGATCTCGACCTCTTCATCGATTATGATCCTGGAAGGCGCTTTTCGCTGATCGATCTGGTCGGCATCAAGCAATTTCTTGAAGAGAAGATGTCAGCGGAGATCGATATCACCACCCGCGACAGCCTCAATCCCATGTTGAAGGCCGATATCGAACGATCTGCTATGCGCATATTCTGATGGCAGTGCGCCGGATCGAACCGATTCGCCGGATCTTTCTTCTCCGCACATGTAACTAGCGCGGCAGCAACGGCGGGTTCTCGCCGGCGAGGCTGCTGGCTTGTCTTCAGAGCCGACAGTCCGATCGTCGCCCTAAAAATACCGCTTGCAATTCGCAATCAGTCTGCTACGAAACAACTGCTTGCAAAATACAACTGGTTATCGAGGAGGCTCGCATGTCCAAACTACGTGTCAACGCTTTCAGCCTGTCGCTCGACGGCTACGGCGCAGGTCCTGATCAGGACCTGCAAAATCCGCTCGGTGTCGGCGGGGAATCCCTGCACAAATGGGCCTTTAGCACCCGCACCTTCCGCAAGATGTTTGGCGAGGAAGGCGGCGCGGACGGGACTGACGAGAACTTCGCGGCGCGCAGCTTCGAGAATGTCGGCGCCTGGATCCTCGGCCGCAACATGTTCGGGCCGATCCGCGGCGAATGGCCTGACGATAGCTGGAAAGGCTGGTGGGGCGACAACCCGCCCTATCACGTGCCGGTTTTCGTGCTGACCCACCACAAGCGCGAACCGATCGTCATGGAGGGCGGCACGACCTTTTATTTCATCACCGACGGCATCCATTCGGCGCTTGAACAGGCAAAAGCAGCGGCGGACGGCAAGGACGTGCGGGTGGGCGGCGGCGTCGCCACCATCCAGCAATATCTCCAGGAGAAGCTGATCGACGAGATGCATCTGGCGATCGCGCCGGTGCTGCTCGGCGCGGGCGAGAACCTTTTTGCCGGCCTCGACATGGTCAAGCTCGGCTATGTCTGCAGCGAGCAGGTTGCGACGCCGCTCGCCACGCACGTCGTCATCAAGCGTGCTTGAGCCCCGAGGTTATCAAGGTGGCGAAACCTTCGGTGCAGGCCCATTTCTCCCCGTTACTATACGGGGAGAAATGCCCGGCAGGGCAAGGGGCGGCGCAATCGGTTGAATGTTGAATATTGTGTTGCCGAGAATGCCACCGATGGCAATATGGGGGCAGAATAAGTTTCGCCCATGCAGCGATTTCACCGAGTTCAACTGTCTAAGTCAGCGCTGCCCCTCATCCGCCTGCCGGCACCTTCTCCCCGTATAGTGACGGGGAGAAGGGAGAACCTTCAGTACTTCTCCGGAACGTAGAGCTCGCGCGGCAGGGTCTGGCGCTCGTATTCGGGGTTGAAGACGCGCTCCGGCAGCGTGATCTCCTCGTGCGGCACCTCTTCATACGGCATCTGCTTGAGCAGGTGATCGATGCAGTTCAGTCGCGCCCGCTTCTTGTCGTTGCCTTCGACGATGAACCAAGGGGCTTCCGGGATGTTCGTGCGGATGAAGGTCTCTTCCTTGGCCTTGGTGTACTGTTCCCAGCGGATGCGCGACTGCAGGTCCATCGGCGACAGTTTCCACTGCTTCATCGGATCGTGGATGCGCATCAGGAAGCGCATCTGCTGTTCCTCGTCGGTGATCGAGAACCAGTATTTGACCACGGTGATGCCCGAGCGAACCAGCATGCGCTCGAACTCCGGCACGTCGCGGAAGAATTCTTCGACCTGATCGGGCTGGGCAAAGCCCATCACCCGTTCGACGCCCGAGCGGTTGTACCAGGAGCGGTCGAACAGCACGATTTCGCCACCGGCCGGCAGATGCGGGACATAGCGTTGGAAATACCATTGCGACTTCTCGCGTTCGGTCGGCGCCGGCAGTGCCACGACACGGCAGATGCGCGGATTGAGCCGCTGGGTGATGCGCTTGATGACGCCGCCCTTGCCGGCCGAATCGCGCCCCTCGAAGATCACCACCAGCTTCTTCTTGTGGTAGGCGACCCAGGACTGCAGCTTGATCAGTTCGGACTGTAAGGTGATCAGGTCGCGAAAATACTGCATGCGATCGATCGAAGGCGGATGCGCGTTCTTGTAGATCTTGGCGATCTCCATCGACAGCGCCGGCTCCGACATTTCGAGCTCATAGTCCTCGTCGAGCGTGTCGGCGAGCTCGGCCTCAAGCCAGTCCTTGGCAGGAGAATTCTGTTTTAGCTCGATCATATCAGCTGCTCCACCTGCAAGCCCTGTCGATCCACGTCCGGCGCGCCCCAAACCCCTGGCTTGCGTCTCGGAGCGCCAACACCTGAGCCGACTTCAATATAGGCCGGCAATGACGGTTTTATTGCAGCCTGGAACATGAAGTCGCCGCTGCAAATCCCGTGAGGCATGATCGATCCGTTGTCGTGGCATGGCGACAAACCGCTCAAATTGTCCTACAAATAGCGGCCACATTCGGGGCGGCCTTCCCCAACGCCCCTTCCCCAATGCAATAGCGAGGACTGACATGGAATACCGCACTCTCGGCCGTTCCGGCCTGAAGGTTTCGACGCTGACCATGGGCACGATGACTTTCGGCGGCGCCGGCGCGTTTTCGGCTGTCGGCAAGACCGATCTCGACGAGGCGCGCCGGATGATCGATCTCTGCATCGATGCCGGCATCAACGTCATCGACACCGCCAATGTCTATTCGAACGGCATTTCGGAAGAGATCATCGGCGAAGCGCTCGGCGGCAAGCGCAAGGGCGACGTGCTGATCGCCTCCAAGGCGCGGATGCGGATCGGCAACGGTCCGAACGATGAAGGCCTGTCGCGTCATCACCTGATCCGCGAATGCGAGAAGAGCCTGAAGCGGCTCAAGACCGACGTCATCGACATCTACTTCCTGCACGAATGGGATGGCGTGACACCGCTGGAGGAAACCATCGCCGCGCTCGACACGCTGGTTGCCCAGGGCAAGATCCGCTATGTCGGCTGTTCCAACTATTCCGGCTGGCAGGTGATGAAGGCGCTCGGCATCAGCGACAGCCATCACCAGCCACGCTTCGTCACCCAGCAGATCCACTACACGCTGGAAGCGCGCGAGGCGGAATATGAATTGCTGCCGATTTCCGTCGACCAGGGGCTGGGCGTTCTGGTCTGGAGCCCGCTTGCCGGCGGATTGCTGTCCGGCAAATACCGCCGCGACAGCCCCACCGCCCGCCAGCTTGCCGGCTGGTCCGAACCGCCGATCCGCGACGAGGACCGGCTGTGGCGGATCGTCGACGTGCTTGTCGAGATCGGCACGCAACGCGGCGTTTCGGCGGCGCAGGTGGCATTGGCCTGGCTGCTCGGCCGACCTGCGGTCTCCTCGCTGGTGATCGGCGGCAGGACCGAAACGCAGTTCAGGGACAACATCGCGGCGGCAAGCCTGGTGCTCACCGGCGAGGAACGCGGTCGCCTCGACGCGGTCAGCCGGCCGCCTTTGCTCTATCCCTACTGGCACCAGCAGCTGACGGCAAAGGACCGCTTCGGCCCCGCCGATCTGGTTCTTGACCGCAGCGGCATCTGACGAGCGGGCCCCGAGGCACGCGACGTCCTGAAGCGCGTCGCGTTTGAGGCACCGCGCTTTAGATCTTCGTTTTCATGCATGTCGTTCTCCCAAAACCGGGACCACTTTTGGGCGACATGCATTAACCCTGGATAAATCGCCAGACCTCGGGATCAGGGTCGATCTGGCCGCTGAGGACAAAGTATTTGTAGAGGACGAGCAGGGAAATCGCCTGTTCGGCCTGCTCGTTGGAGAATTGGCGGCAATAGGCGTTGGCCGCGGCGATAATGCGTTCCGCCTCGGCCGGATGCCGCTCGAAATATGCCACGCGTTCCGCAAGGTTGGAGAAATCCGCTTCGAGCGGCACATAGTGGACACCAGCCTCAAGTTGCTTTTCCGCGAACCATGTCTCGTATGTCGGCGACGGCATCAGGCAGAGTGAATTCGAATTCAGGATCCATTTGAGGTTGGTCGCAACGTCGTTGCCTTCGAGCGAGACGATGTAGCGGTAACGCAGCTGTTGGCTGATGCTGAGAAAAGGCTTGCTGTACTCAGCCGGCGCGTACGACTTGTGTGACCCGGCGTCGCAGAACGGCAGATCGCGCACGGCGTCCAGGAACCTCGTCCGTTTCGGATTGTTGAGGTCGCCGCGCCAGACCACCACCGGGCGCTTGTCGGCGAAGGCAATTGCGTCGGCCGGCATGTGGAAGTGTCGGAACTTGTTGAATTTCATGATGACCGCATTGCCGTTGTCGGCGCGGATCGGCCGATCCTTGACGAGCGTCGGCACCTTCGGCACCTCGATGACGTCGCCGAATTCGACGTCGACGAGCAACGCCGGGTCAAAATAGCGGGCGAACTCCCTGAGGTCGTAATAGTACATGGTCGGCGTGGGGGGCAAATTGTCGAGACGCACCGCCGCCGGGCTGGGCGAAAACGCGTCCTGCAACTCGTTATAGTAATTCAGCCGCCGCCGCACCGCTTCATCCGAGAGCCTGGCCCGTTCGAGACGGCCCGCCAACCGCCAACGGAAGAGAGCCTGCGGTGCGATATCGCGCAAGACGTTTCGCGCATAGTAGAAAACCCTTGCCGTCGTTCGTTGTATGGTGGCCATAATTCACTATCAAAACAAACGGCAGATCGCGCCATCTCAGCGCCCCGGCTCCCCCTACACCATTGTGCCGCGCATCTTGCAAGCCCCGGACCATCATCGACGCCAACGGCCGGCACTATCGCTTCAGCTGTTGTGTTTGACGGCTAATGCTCCTAGGCAGGGTCAGAGCCGCTAAAAGCAATTCCAGGAAAAGTGTGAAACGGTTTTCCCGGGAAAAGCGCGTAGCGCTTTCCCTAGGGGATTGCGTCAAACAAAGAGATGGAGCGATTCTGCGTTTCCGTGAAACGACGAACCGGTCCAGCAGTGAAAAGGAGCCGATATGGCGCGACCACCAAATTACGATCAGGAACGCAAGGAACGCGACCGCCAGAAAGCGGCCAAGAAGGCCGAGAAGCAGGCGGCCAAGGTTGCGGCGAGGGAACGTTCGAAGCCCGAGGACGACACCGAAGGCGAAACCGAAACGGCAAAGTGACGGCAAAAGGCCCGCGGATGCGGGCCATGCCTCAATCCAGATCGCCGCCCAGATGGCTGGCTTGTGTCAGGCGGGCGCCTTGTCGCTGACAAAGACGTCCACTTCGCGTGCTGCCGCGATGAAGGCGCGCCTGGCGTTCATCGCCGGCTTGTCGCCGGCCAGCGCGTCATGGCAGGCTTGCAGGGCAGCGCGATGCTTGGGGCTCCGCTTGCCGGGCCAGCTGTTGAGGAGGTAGTCGGAAGCCTCACGCGCCGTCCGCAAGAGCTGAGTGCTTCCCGCCGCGACTGACTTTACAGTCACAGGTGTTTCAAATCGGTTGTTTTCCATCGCCGCTCCTTACGCCATCGGCGTCTGTGAAGCGAGGCCGAAAGTGCGCGTAGGGCGAGACGACGCCTTTTGAGCGACCAGTGCCCTGTAGGCGCTTTAACCGCCGACGACGGCAAAGCCTCTGGCGCGAAGCCCACGGCGATCGTTGGCGAGCGACGTCACCAGCCGGTCGCGGCTGCCGACAATGTGGCCCGAAAGCAGGCGGGCGGCTTCATCGGCATCGCCGAGGCGTGCCGCCGCCAGAATGGCGCGATGTTCGGCCCAGGCGCGGTTGAGGGCCGCTTCGTCGCGAACCTCCAGCCAGCGCGCCCGCGACAGGCGCGTCATGGCATCGCGGACCGCCCGGAACAGGAATTCGTTGCCCGACAGACGCGCCAGTTCGATGTGAAAATCCATGCCGACGCGATGCCATTCCTCGCGCGGCGTGCCGTTGTCGCAGGAGTCGAGCATCGCCTCGATGACATCGACGGCGCTCCGGTCCACCAGGCGGCATGTCAGGCGAACTGCCGCAACCTCGACCACCTCCCTGTAGACGGCGATCTGCTGGAGCTCGGCCAGGTTGATGGGCGACACCGTCCAGCCCCGCCCGTCCCTGCCGACCAAGCCCTCGGTCTCGAGCCGCAGAAGTGCTGCCCTGACCGGGGTTCGCGACGCGCCGAAGCGGCTTTCGATCCAGCGCTCGGTCAGCTTCTCGCCAGGACCGATCTCGAGGCCCAGAATCATTTGTCGAAGCTGTTTTTCGACGCTCTGCATCTGCGACATTGTCGTTTCCATTTTCGGGCCGTTACGGCTTTGAACCGTTTGCGGGGCTTGCCGACTGCGTTTCCCGTTCACGTTTGACAGGGTTGCATTGACAGCGGCCAGGCTTGCGTCCATGACGAGTACCATCTTGGTATCCCAAATTGGTATCCGCAGCAACCCGCGGTTCGGCGTTGCTCGGAACAGGACATATGACATGCCGCAGAACGCGCCCCCGGCGACCGACAGCGCTTACAACATCCACTGGCGGCGCAATCTGTTCGTGTGTTTTGCCGGTTCGTTTTCGACGCTTGTCGCCATGACGCTGCTCCTGCCGTTCCTGCCGCTCTATATCGAGCAGCTCGGCGCCGAGGGCCACGCGGCGATCGTGCAATGGTCGGGGATCGCCTATGGAGCGACCTTCTTCGCGGCGGCACTGGTGGCGCCGCTCTGGGGACGTCTCGGCGACCGCTATGGCCGCAAGGTGATGCTGGTACGCGCCAGCTTCGGCATGGCCATATGCATGTCCCTAACGGGCATGGTGCAGACGGTCTGGCAACTGGTGCTGCTTCGGCTGCTGATCGGTTTTGCCGGCGGCTATTCCTCGGGATCGACCATCCTCGTCGCCATGCAGACACCAAAGGAGCGTTCCGGCTGGGCGCTGGGCCTGCTGTCGGCCGGCATCACCGGTGGTGCACTGGTCGGCCCGCTGGTTGGCGGCGCCCTGCCTCCGCTGATCGGCATCCGCGCCACCTTCCTCTTGTCCGGCGGCGTCATCTTCCTGGCGTTCCTGGCGACCACCTTTCTGATCAAGGAAAATCCCCGGCCGAAAACAGCAGATGCGGCTGCGAAGCGGAAGCCGAAAGGCGGCTGGGCACAAATACAGGACAAGCGTCCTGTTATCGCCATGCTGGCGACTGGCATGCTGTTGAGTTTCGCCACCATGTCGATCGAGCCGATCATCACCGTTTATGTGCAGCAGCTCATCGAAGACCAGAGCCGCGTGACGCTGATCTCAGGCGTCGTCATGTCGGCGGCCGCGCTTGGCGCCATCCTGTCGGCTTCGCGTCTTGGCAAGCTCGCCGACCGCATCGGTCACTGGAACGTCGTCATCGGCGCGCTTGCCGTCTCGGCGCTGCTGCTGATCCCGCAGGCCTTCGTGACGCAGAGCTGGCAACTCATCGGCCTGCGCTTCCTGATGGGCCTGGCGCTGGGCGGGCTGTTGCCCTGCATCACCAGCGTCATCCGCCACAATGTTCCCGACGGTGTCGGCGGCAATGTGCTCGGGCTGTCGATCTCCGCCCAATATGTCGGGCAGGTCGCCGGCCCCTTGCTGGGCGGCTTTGCCGGCGGCCATTTCGGCATGCGCTCGGTGTTTCTGGGCACATCCGTCTTGATGGCCGGCGGTGCGGTGTATAACTGGCTGGCGCAGTCACGCCGCGAGCAGGACATGCTCGCCAACGTCGGCAAGCCCTGACGGGGTTGGCGTATCTCTCTGATCTCACGGAGCCCTGGACATGGCCGAGCAATCTTCCGTCAACAGCGGCCGTATCCTCGTCCTGGCCGGCGGCCTCTGCGGTGCCGCCGGCGTGGCGCTGTCAGCCGCGGCGGCGCATCTGGGCGGTGCCTTCGTCGGCACCGCCGCTTCCTTCCTGCTCATGCATGCGCCGGTCTTCCTTGCCGCCGGATTGCTTGGGGCGAACCGGATCCTGCGCACCGGCAGCCTGGTCCTGCTGGTCGGGGTTCTGTTGTTCTGCGGCGATCTGCTGGCCCGCGATTTCCTCGGCTCACGGCTGTTCCCGCTGTCGGCGCCGATCGGCGGCACCTTGCTCATCGCCGGCTGGCTGGCGATTGCTGCCTCGGCGCTGGTGCGGGCGCGTTCCTGACGCCTCTCGGCGCCGTGCGCGATACCCGAGCCTGCGCCCGTCAAACATCGTTCTGTGATGCGGTTAGTCCTGCCGGCGCCCGGGTTGGATGAGCAATTCGCGATTGCGCCGCCGCAGCCTCGCCAACCGACGCCCCTCCGGCCGCTCGGAGGCCGGCGCGATGCCCCAGTAGTTGCGATAGATGTCTTCGAACAGATAGCTCACGGGATGCATGATGTGCACTCCTTTCAAAACTTGAATCGATCCAATCCGTCGCCACGAAAATGCAGCGCCGATCAGCTCCGCTTGCGCTCCACGAGGAACCGCGGCTCGCGAACCCATGGGCTGGCCTTGCCACGGCGCCTCCGCGTCGCGGCGCTTGACGAGACGCTCCAGTCGTTGCGGTAGATGTCTTCGAATAGAAAATTGACGGGATGCATGATACGTCTCCCTGGGGATTGAATCGATCCAATCGAGCAGCAAAGTCATTCATTTGGATCGATTCAAACATACACCTCGCCTGGCCTGCTTATCAAGCCAAAATTTGAACCGATCCAACGAAAGTGTTAGATGGGATGGAGTCAGGAGACGAAGATGGCGCCATTGACCTCTGCAAAGACAAGACCGGTTCGGCTGGCGGACATTGCAAAAGCGGCCGGCGTGTCGCACGGCACCGCGTCCAATGTGTTTGCCCGCCCGGAGATCGTGCGCGAGGAGGTTCGCGAACGGGTCAAGGCGGCAGCCGAGGCGATGGGATATGGCGGACCCGACCCCAAGGGTCGGCTGCTGCGCGCCGGCAAGGTCAACGCCATCGGTGTCGCCACCGCGGAACCGTTGTCGTATTTCTTCGACGACCCTTTCGCCCGCGTGATGATGGCCAGCATCTCGCAGGCTTGTGACGCCACCGGCGCGGGGATCTCGCTGGTCTCGGCCGCCAACAGCGAACAGCTCGCCTGGAACATCCAGAGTGCGCTTGTCGATGGCTTCATCGTCTTCTGCGTCGAGGGCGGTTCAAAGCTGGTCGAACTGGCGCGCGACCGCAAACTCCCCTTTGTCGCACTCGATCTCGATTCAGACGACGACGAGGCGGTCGCGGCGATCGGCGTGGACAATATCGCCGGGGCAAGCCTGGCGGCGCGCCATCTGACCGAGCTCGGGCATCGCCGCTTTGCCGTGCTTGCCCTGCCATGCGCCGATTCCGGCTTTGGTCCGACCACGCAGGAGCAGATGGAGAAGGCCCTCTATTCCGGGACGCGCGACCGCCTGCGTGGCTACTTCGCGGAACTCTCGCGCGTCGACATCGATGTCTCGCGTGTGCCGATCTACGAGACGGAAAACAACGAGGAGAGTGTGTGGGCCGGCCTCGATCATATTTTCGCCGACGCCGAGACACCGACCGCCATCCTGGCCATGTCGGACAGGATCGCACTCCATGCGCTGGACTGGCTGCGGCAGCATGACATCACGGTGCCGGGCGACGTTTCGATCGTCGGCTTCGACGGCGTCCCGGAAGGAGCGGTTTCCAAGCCGCCCCTGACCACAATCGTCCAGCCGATCGCCGAGATGGGCCGCCTTGCCGTCAAGGCGATCCTTGAAAATGACGGCTCGTTCAGCCGGCGATTGCTGCCGGTCGACCTCGTGGTGCGGGCCTCATCCGGCCCCTCACCCGCCTGACGCCTCGAGCCCCATCACCGGCCCATTCTTGCCGCCATCGACATGCCGAAGGACGGATGGACGGGCGGTGCCGCGTTGCGAACCGGCCTGCTTTTGCCGGACCAGCCAAGGCTCGAAATCCATTCGAGATAGTAGGCGAGCGCGAACTGCATGGCGATGCCGGCTGATATCAGCAGGCTGTCATAGGCAAATCCGCCCGGATTGATCAGCTTCAGCACCTGCGCCGCCATTGCAAGCACCGTGCCGGCGATGAAAACCGGCAGCGATCGTTTGCCCAATATGGCAAGCGGATGATCGCGGCCGGTGCGGAAAAGGTTCGAAACGGCCGGGAATGCAACGATCAGATAGCTCACAGCCAAAATATGCAGCAGCCTCGGCAGTGACAGGAAGGTCTTGTCGAAGCCGGTCAGCACCGGGGGCAGGCCAAACCAGGAGATATGGCCCCAGAGCGGGCTGTGCACCCAGACCAGCGCCACAAAAGTGTAAGCCAAGGCAGCGCCGACCAGCCAGCGATTGACCGGAATTGTGCCACCGCGACGCACATGCAGCGTACCTGCCAGGCCGATGTTGAAAAGGAACTGCCACGACAGCGGGTTGAGGAACCAGAAGCCGGGCTCCGGATAGTTCGCCGGAGCGATCTGGTAAATCCCCGCGACCAGCCACAGCGCGCCGGATGCGACCAGCGCCAAGACCGGCCGATAGCTGACGCAGAGCAGGAAGACCGGCGCCAGCAAGAGCAGCACCGCATAAACCGGCAGGATGTTGTTGTAGCCGAGCTGGTGGCCAAGCGTCACGATGCCGATCAGCACTTGCGGCGCATTCTTGATCAACGGCTCGATGTTGATCATCGTCAACAGCTCCGGTCGCCTGGCGAACACCGCCGCCGCGCAGAAGATCGCCATCACCACCATGGTGGTGACGATGTGGGCGGTATAAAGCACACCGGCGCGGCGCCACATCTTCAACGTCGCCAGCAGCCGGTTTCCAGGCTGGAACTTCTTGCCATAGGCGAGCGCGACCGCCATGCCGGATATCAGAACGAAGACCTCGGCCGCATCCGAAAAGCCGAAATTCTTGTAAGTCAGATACTCGAAAGCGGTACCCGGCACATGGTCGACGAAAATGGTCAGCAGCGCGAGAGCGCGGAACACATCGATACGCGTGTCGCGCTCCGAGATGCGCTCAGCGCGATCCGGCACACGCGAATCGCGGTCCGGGACACGCGAATCGCGGTCTGGGACACGCATATGGCGGTCCGGGGAAATCTGGGTGGTCATCGGAAAAAAGGCCTCAAAGCTGGTTGTTCATACCGGCAATGCGACCCCCGGCGCACCGCATCGATTCCTCCCGGAGAATGTTATCGGCGAGGAAACGGACTGTAATGCGCCCGGTTCAATCAACTTTCGCGGAGCTTGAAAATATTGCGTTTTGAAGCCGGCAAACTGACCGAAATCATCATGAAATCAAAAGGATGAGGCAATGACTGGAGAGACCTCACAGGATGGTGCGTTACAGCGTGATCTTGCCTTCCGCTACCGCCTTTACTGCCCGGCGGATTCTACCGGCGAATGCTTCTTCCTGCTGCATGGGTCGGGTGTCGACGAGACGACATTGGTACCGCTGGCAAGAGAGATCGCGCCGCGTGCGATGCTGATCGCGGTGCGCGGCCGCATTGTCCAGGATGATGGTTTCCGCTGGTTCGCACGCATCACGCCGACCCAATTCGAGCAGCACAGCATCCGCACCGAGACCGATGCCTTTGCGGGCTTCGTCACCGACGCGGCCACGCGCCACCATCTCGACCTTTCCAGCACGAATTTCCTTGGCTATTCGAACGGCGCCAATCTGGTTTCGAGCCTGATGCTGCTGCATCCCGGCCTAGTCGAACGCGCCGCACTGCTGCGGCCGATGCCGGTGCTCGATGACGTGCCGGCGGCGGATCTGTCAAAGGCGCGGGTGCTGATCATCGCCGGTGCCGCGGATCTCACCTACGCGCCCTTCGCGCCGGCACTCGTCACGCTCCTCAGCAAGCACGGCGCCGAGATCGATGCCCGGATTGTCCCATCGGGTCACGAATTCGGCAGCGCCGACGCGGCAATCGTCAGGCAGTGGCTGGCGAAATCGGCGGCGGTGGCGAAGGCAGGCTGATGGGCCCTCGAAAACGATTGCGGGTCTCGATCAGCGGGCGGTCGCCATCCGGGCCATCCCCGCCGATAGTGCTGCCCAAGTGTCCACGATCCTGGCTACACAAGGGGCCGGTGTGCCGCCACTCGCCGCCGGGCCGCGCCGGTGGGTACATACACCTGCCGCCGAATGGAGGTTGCTTACGCCCGTCCCATCCTGTTCCAGGCATCCAGCCCGGCGATCTTGTAGGCTTCGGCGAGCGTCGGATAGTTGAAGGTGTTGTTGACGAAGAAGTCGACGGTGCCGCCGAGATTGATCACCGCCTGGCCGATGTGAATGAGTTCGGTGGCGCCCTCGCCGACGATATGCGCGCCGAGCAGGCGGCGCGTCTCGATCGAGAACAACAGCTTCAGGAAGCCGGTGTTGACGCCCATGATGTGGCCGCGCGAGGTCTCGCGAAAACGCGCCACGCCGACCTCATAAGCCGCACCGCTCTCGCGCACTTGTTCCTCGGACTGGCCGACCGTCGAAATTTCCGGCACTGCGTAGATGCCGTATGGAAAGGTCTCCGGCGGCGGCGGCAAGGGCACGCCGAAAGCATGGCAGGCCGCCACCCTGCCCTGCTCCATCGAAGTCGAGGCGAGGCTCGGAAAGCCGATGACATCGCCGGCGGCGTAGATGTTGGGCACGCTGGTCTGGAAGGATTGCGGATCGACCTTGATACGCCCCCTGGAGTCGGCCTCGATGCCGACGACATCCAGGCCCAGGCTGCCGACATTACCGGTGCGGCCGGCGGCGTAGAGCACGACCTCGGAACGGATGGTGCGGCCATCGGCCAGTTCCACCTCGGCAGCGTCCGGCTTGGAGCGGATTTCCTTCACCGCGCTGCCAAGCCGGATGGTCATGCCGCGATCGCGCATCTGGTGGATGAAATCATCGACGATCTCGCGGTCGACGAAATCGAGGATGGAGCTGCGCGGCTCGACCAAGGTCACCGGCACATCGAGCGCGGAAAAGATCGTCGCGTATTCGACGCCGATGACGCCGGCGCCGATCACCGTCAGCGTGCGCGGCAAGCGGTCAAGCTCCAGCATCTCGTCGCTGTCGAAGACGCGGGCCTTGTCGAAAGGCACTTCACTTGGCCGGTGCGGCCTTGTGCCAACCGCGATCAGTGCATTGGCAAAACCGACCTCACTGTAATCGCCTGTGTCGGTGGTCAGGCTGACCTTGTTGGGGCTGAGAAATTTTACCGCGGCGCGGGCGCTCTTGACCGTGTTGCGCATGAACTGGTGCTGCAGCACCTCGACCTCGTGGTCGAGCGTCTTGTGGAGGCGCTCGACCAGATCGCCGACCGAGATATCCTGCTTTACCCGGTAGCCGCGCCCGTAAAAGCCACGCTCGCGCCAGCCGGACAGGTTGAGCACCGTTTCACGCAGTGTTTTCGACGGAATGGTGCCGGTATGCACGGAGACACCGCCCAGGCGCCGGCCGCGGTCGACCACCAGAACCGATTTGCCGAGCTTGGCCGACTGCACCGCGGCGCGGCGGCCGGAGGGGCCGCTGCCGATGACCAGCATGTCGTAATCCATATTGCCCCGTTCCCCCGCCCCTGAGCGCTTTGTTGCGCCGCAGCAAGCTAATGCCATCCGCGCCGCAAATTCAACCAATTCGGATTGCATCTGACGCCGAATGAGCTTGCGCGCCGCAAAAAGCCCGATCTTGATTCCGCTACAAGTCTTCACCATTTCATTGGTGAGCGGCCCGCACCCTATGCCAGGCCCTATTACGAGGAAATGACATGAACGCGCGCGTTCTCGACGGCGAAATCATCACCAGCAGGCTCGACGATGTCAGGGCCTATGACGGCGTGCGCACGAAGCGTGTCCTGGCCTTCGTGATCGACTATATCATTGTCGCGCTGCTCACCATTCCGTTTGCCATACTGGTGTTCTTCCTCGGGCTTTTGACGCTCGGCCTTGGCTGGATGCTGTTCGGCATCCTGGTGCCGGCCGTCGCCATCCTCTACATCTGGAATACGCTGGGCAGCGCCGACCAGGCCACCACGGGCATGAAGTTGATGGGCATCCGGCTCGACCGGCTCGACGGCAGGCCGATCGACGGTCTCACCGCGGTCGTCCATTCGGTGCTGTTCTGGGCCGGCAACGTCATCCTGTCGCCGCTGGTGCTGCTAGTGACGCTGTTTTCCGACCGCAAGCGCACCTTGCACGACCTTTTGCTTGGTACCGTCGTCAGCCGCACCGACCGCTGAAACGGCCCTCTGAAGAGCAGTCGCAATCGATTAAGCGCAAATGTGAAGGCGTCGAGTCGACCACGCCCTCACAATCCTGTTGAATTTTTCGCCGTCCGCGCCAAAGGTAGAGCGATTCGAAGGAGTGTTTCCAAGGCTCGATGACGCAGCATCCGACCCAGTCGCCGCAGTTCTTCCTGACCGCGCCATCGCCGTGCCCCTATCTCGACGGCCAGTTCGAGCGCAAGGTGTTCACGCATCTGGTCGGCGACAAGGCCGCGGAGATGAACGACCTGTTGACGCAAGGTGGCTTCCGGCGCTCGCAGAATATCGCCTACAGGCCGGCATGCGAGACCTGCCGCGCCTGTGTCTCGGTACGCATCCTCGCCCAGGAATTCGTCGCCAGCCGCAACATGAAACGCGTGCTGCAGCACAATTCCGACCTCGTCGGCCACATGCACAATGCCGAGCCCTCGACCGAGCAATATTCCCTGTTCCGCAGCTACCTCGATGCCCGCCACCGCCGTGGCGGCATGTCCGACATGACCGTGCTCGACTACGCCATGATGGTCGAGGATACCCATGTCGACACCAAGGTGATCGAGTATAGGCGGCGCGGCCCCGACACGTTCATCACTGGCAAGGGCCAGGGCGAGCTGATCGCGGTGGCGCTCACCGACAAGATGGCCGACGGCCTGTCGATGGTCTATTCCTATTTCAATCCCGATTTCGAGGAGCGATCGCTCGGCACGTTCATGATCCTCGACCACATCGCCCGCGCCAGGGCGATGGGCCTGCCCCATGTCTACCTCGGCTACTGGGTCAACGGCTCGCGCAAGATGAATTATAAGATGCGCTTCATGCCGCAGGAGCATCTCGGCCCGAAAGGCTGGGAGCGCTACACCAACGAAGCGGTTTTACGCTAGTTACTCCCGCCGCATGTCGTCTCATGATGCTCACACCAAAGGACTTCTGCTCACCGCGCTTGGCGGGCTGACGCTTACCGTGGACATCCCGCTGATCCGGCTCGCCCACGGCGAGGCGTGGACGATCTTGCTGCTGCGCACCGCCTGCACCTTGGCCGCCGCACTGATCGTGTGGACCATCTGGCGCTCGTTCAGCAAAAATGCGCCACAGCTCATTCCGGGCTGGTCGGGCCTAATCGTTTCCGCGATCTACGGGCTCGGCGCGATCGCCTTCATCACCGGCGTCTACAACACCTCGACCGCCAACCTGGTTTTCATCCTGGCATTCACCACCATGTTCGCCGCGCTGCTGTCGTGGGTATTCCTGAAAGAGCGGCCGCGGCCACTGACCCTTGCGGCATTGGCAACGATGATAGTCGGCGTCGCCATCATCGTCGGCGATTCCGTCGGCACCGGATATCTGTTCGGCGACCTGATGGCATTGTGTTCGGCCTTCCTGATCGCTTGCGCCATCACCATCTCGCGTGCCAGCGGCAAGGACATGGGCTTTACCGCGCTGATCGGCGTCATCCTGCCTTTCGGGCTGGCGGCGTTCATGGTCTCCAAGACCGGCTTTCAGGTGGAGGCGCCATGGTGGATCATCCTCAACGGCGCCGTCATCATGCCGATCTCGTTCTTCTGCCTCGCCAACGGGCCGAAATACATTTCGGGACCTGAAGTGGCGATGTTCTACCTGCTCGAAACGGTGCTGGCGCCGGTCTGGGTGTGGATGATCTTCGACGAAACACCGACCCGCAACAGCCTGATCGGCGGCGGGATCCTGATCGTCACGTTGATCGCGCATTCGTTCTGGCAACTGAACGAGGGCCGCAGGCGTCGTAGTGACCTTGCGGTGCATCATCCGGTGTAGCGCAACCTTTCGGGATCAGCCACTGGCCTTCTTCTTGGCCAGGTCGGGTTCCGGCAGGGCCTCGATTTGCGGGCCAGCTTCGATTTCGGCCGGCGAACCAAGCGCGATTTCGTCGGCCAGTTCCACCTCGCGCAGCCATTCGCGCCAGATTGCGACCAACAGGGCCATCAGCACGGGGCCGATGAACAGGCCGAGGAACCCCATGGTCTTGACGCCGCCGATCAGACCGAAGAACGTCGGCAGGAAGGGCAGTTTTATCGGCCCGCCGACCAGCTTCGGGCGCAGTGTCTTGTCGACGATGAACAGCTCGACCGCGCCCCATAGAAACAGCGCCAGCCCGGCCATCGGCGATCCGCTGGCGGCGAGATAGATCGAGACCAGCGTGAAGGACAGTGGCGCACCGCCGGGGATCAGCGCCATGACGCCGGTCAGGGCGCCGAGCGTCACCGGCGACGGCACGCCTGCCAGCCAATAGGCAATACCCAGCACCAGCCCCTCGCCGATGGCGATGACGGTCATGCCGGTCACGGTCGACGATATCGTCGCCGGCACGACGCGCGAGATCCGCTCCCATCTGGTCGGCAAGATGCGTTCGCCGAGGCGGTCGACCTGGCCGGCAAAGTGCTCGCCGTCGCGATAGGCGAAGAACAGCGCGATCATCATGAACAGCAGCGTCAGGAGCAGGCCGAAGGCACTGCCGCCAGCCGCCAGCACGCCGCGGTAGATGCTGCCGATGTTAGCGCCGCTGACCAGCTGGATCAGTTCACCAATGCCGCCGGGATGGCCAAAATTGGTCGTCCATTGCTCGTTCAGCCACTCGCCCACGACAGGCATGGTGGCGATCCAGTGCGGCGTCACCGCGCCATGCCGGTTGGTCTCGATCGCCCAGGCGACCCACTCGCGGACCTCGTTGATCGCATAGGTGCCGGCGAAGGCGATCGGAATTACCAGGAAGGCAAGGATGAAGAGGATGGCAAAGGTCGCGGCGATGGTGCGGTTGCCGCCGACCGCGACAAGCAGGCGGCGGTAAAGCGGCCAGCTGGCGAAAGCGATGACGAGCGCCGCCAGCACCGGAAACAGGAAGCCGTGGAAGAAATAGACGCCGGCGGCGACGATCAGCACCAGCAGCCAGCGCGCCGCCGACAGCGGCGGAATGACGGCGGCCCGCAGCGGCGTCGACAGGCCGAACAGGCGCTGCTGCCGTTCCGGTTTCTGGATTTTTGCTTCCTTCAAACGCCTGCCTCTCCCGAACACCCTTCCCGCTTATGCACTGACATAGTGCAGCAATCGTGACGATAGTCCAAATGGTTGGGATCTCCCCCCTTGAGGGGGTGAGCAGCCGGTTCGCCGAAGGCGAATTCATCGTGCCGGTGGCACGATGAAAGGCCCGCGAACGCCGGGACGCTGCAAAGCAGCGGGGACCCGGCAGGGCTCTGTCAGTTGGCGATCCAGCCGGCCCTCGGCTATGGCCTCGGGCGTTCGAGCCCTTTGAAAGGTCCACTGGACCTTTCAATTTGCCTTCGGCAAACCGGACTCTCACCCCCCTCGAGGGGGGAGAGCAGCAGCGTCATCCAAACTTCCCCGTCCTCGGAAACCCCTTCGGCACCATGCGGCCGGCCGAGGCGCGGGCGCCGATCCATTCGGCCAGTTCCTCACGCGACCGGGTGAAGGTGCGGTCGGCTGAATCCTGCCAGGTGAGACCGCTCTCCAGCGTGAACGGCTTAAGGTCGAGAAGGCCGCCGTCCTTGTATTTCTGCAGGCGTACGCCCTTGCCGCGGCCCATCTCCGGAATTTCGGAGAGCGCGAACACCAGCATCTTGCGATTCTCGCCGACGATGGCGAGGTGATCGCCCGTAACTGGAATGCAGCGCTTGGCCTCGTCCGGCGACTTGACGTTCATCACCTGCTTGCCCTTGCGGGTATTGGCGACGACTTCTTCCTCGGGCACGATGAAGCCGTTGGCGTCATGCGAGGCCAACAGCAGCTTGCGCTTCGGATCGTGAACGAAGGCGGTGACGATGTCCTGATCATTGTCCATGTCGACGATGATGCGGATCGGCTCACCATGGCCGCGCCCGCCGGGCAGCCGGTCGGCGCCGATGGTGTAGAACTTGCCGCCGGTCGTGAAGACCAGCACCTTGTCGGTGGTCTGGGCATGGAAGGCGAGCTTGAGGCTGTCGCCCTCCTTGAAGGTCAGCGTCGAGAGATCGGCCAGATGCCCCTTCATTGCCCGCAGCCAGCCCTTTTCCGAGACGACCACGGTGACCGGTTCGCGCTCGATCATGGCATGGGCAATGTCGGTCAGATCGTGCTCGGGCGCGTCGGCGAACTGGGTGCGGCGTTTGCCGAGTTCGGTCTCCGGACCGAACTTGTCGCGGATGTTGGTGACTTCCCACTTGATCGTCGCCCACTGCTTCTCGTTCGAAGCAAGCAGCGCCTCGATCTGCTTCTTCTCGGCGCTAAGGCCGTCGAATTCCTTGCGGATCTCGAATTCTTCCAGCTTGCGCAGAGCGCGCAGCCGCATGTTGAGGATGGCTTCGGCCTGCGTGTCGGTGAGCGACCAACGGGCCATCATGACCTGCTTTGGCTCATCCTCCTCGCGGATGATCCTGATCACCTCGTCGATGTTGAGGTAGGCGATCAGGTAGCCGGCAAGGATCTCCAGCCGTCTTTCGATCTCGCCAAGCCGATGTTTCGAGCGGCGGACCAAAACCTCGCGGCGGTGCTCGAGCCACTCCTGCAGCACGCCCTTCAGCGACAGCACGTTGGGCACCTTGCCGCGCGACAGGACGTTCATGTTGAGCGGGAAGCGGCTTTCGAGTTCGGTCAGCTTGAACAGCGATTCCATCAGGATGCCGGGATCGACCGAGCGGCTCTTCGGCACCAGCACGACACGGATGTCTTCCGCGCTCTCGTCCCTGATATCCTCGAGCAGCGGCAGCTTGCGTGCCATCAGCAGCTCGGCGATCTTCTCGATCAGCCGCGCCTTCTGCACGCCATAGGGAATTTCGGTGACGACGATGCTCCAGGTGCCCCTGCCCTGGTCCTCCTGGATCCATTTCGAGCGGACGCGAAAGCCGCCGCGACCGGTTTCATAGGCTTCGAGGATCGAGGCGCGGCTGTCGACGATGATGCCACCGGTCGGGAAATCCGGGCCCTGGACGAAATCCATCAGCTTCGCCACCGGCGCGTCGCGATGCTCGATCAGGTGAAGGGCCGCGTCGCAGAGCTCGGCCGCGTTGTGGGGCGGGATCGAGGTCGCCATCCCGACCGCGATGCCGGACGAGCCATTGGCCAGCAGGTTCGGGAATGCGCCGGGCAAAACCACCGGCTCCTCGTCTTCTTCATTATAGGTCGGCCGAAAGTCGACGGCGTCCTCGGTGATGCCGGACAACAGTTCGGTCGCCACATCGGTCATGCGCGCTTCGGTGTAGCGCATGGCGGCGGCGTTATCGCCGTCGATGTTGCCGAAATTGCCTTGCCCGTCGACCAGGGGATAGCGCATCGAAAAATCCTGCGCCAACCGCACCAGCGCGTCATAGATCGACTGGTCGCCATGCGGGTGGAACTTGCCCATCACCTCGCCGACGATGCGGGCGCATTTGGCAAAGCCCTGGTCGGGATTGAGGCGCAGCAGGCGCATGGCGTGCATGATGCGGCGATGGACCGGCTTCAGCCCGTCGCGCACGTCGGGCAGCGCCCGGTGCATGATGGTCGACAGCGCATAGGCAAGATAACGCTCTTCCAGCGCCTTCTTCAGATCGACCGGCTCGATATGATCGCCACCGCCATTTTCAGGCGGCAAAAGCCTTTTTCCCATGGGCTGGGACTAGCCGAGCGGGTGATTCGCGGCAAGAGGCAGACGGCTATGCCGGCCCTTCTGCAACATGAAACCGTAGGCCAAGGGATGTCGACCAACATCAGCCTGTTACATGCGGGTTCTAAGGCCAAGCGCGATGATATCCGGCAGCCGGCTCTTCATGACAAATTCACCGGTTTGCGCAAAGACGGTGGGATCGGGTTTGCCTTTCGCCGGGATTTTCGACCAATGTGCCGGGATACGCCTTTTTCCGGTCCAGTTCGTCACGGAATGGTGATGGCGCAAAGAATTGAAAAAGAATTTCAGAACACTCTCAGGGACCTTGCGATGACAATCAAACGCTCAACTCTCCAGAAATTTGCCTTTTCGACCTTTTTGCTCACGCTGCCGCTGAACGCCGCCCTTGCACAGGACGCGGCAGTCGCCGACCGGCTGAAGGCAGCCCTTGCCGCCCAGGGTGTCGACATTTCCTGGACCGGCGTGACCGGTGACAACGCCAGCATGGTGCTGCAGGGCGTTGCCATCAAGCCGGCGGCGGAAAAGGAAGCCCTCGCCATCGGCGACGTCAAACTCGAAGGCGTCACCGAGGCCAATGGCGGCTATGACATCGCCACCGTGTCGACGGCGGCCTTCGAACACAGCAAGGACGGCGTCACCCTCGATCTCAGCCCGTTCGTCATCCACGACATGACCGTTCCGGCCGACGGCGCGACCAGCCCCTTGGGATCGCTGATGATGTACAAGTCCGCCGAACTCTCGAACATGACCGTCAAGGTCGCCGACAAGACCGCCTTCTCGATGGACGGGCTCGCCATCGAGATCACCCCGCCGGCGGACGGCAAGGCGATGGAATTCAGCGCCACCACGGAAAAGTTCAACGCCGACCTGACGCTGGTCGACGATCCCAAGTCCAAGGAAGTCATCAACGCGCTCGGCTACCAGAACATCGCGGGCAATCTCGAGATGGCCGGCACCTGGCAGCCCTCGGACGGCAAGATGGAACTGTCGAAATACGACATCTCCGTCGAGAATGCCGGCACGTTCGGCATGACCTTCGATCTCGGCGGCTACACGATGGACTTCATCAAGTCGCTGCAGGAAATGCAGAAGAAGATGGCGGCACAGCCGGAAGGCGCCGACAATTCGGCGCAGGGCATGGCCATGCTCGGCCTGTTGCAGCAGCTTTCGTTCAACAGCGCCTCGATCCGCTTCGACGACGATTCGCTGACCAACAAGGTGCTGGACTATGTCGGCAAGCAGCAAGGCATGTCCGGCAAGGACATTGCCAACCAGGCCAAGGCGATCGTGCCGTTCGGCATGGCGCAGCTCAACAACCCGGAACTGACGGCACAGGTCACGGCCGCGGTCGGCAAATATCTCGACGATCCGAAGAGCCTCGAGATCTCGGCCGAGCCGCCGGCATCGGTGCCGTTCGCGCTGATCATGGCGGGCGCCATGTCCAACCCGCTCGACCTGCCGAAGACGCTCGGCGTCACCGTCAAGGCCAACGAAGACTGATCGAAGCGACCTCAAGATGCGAAAAGCCCGGCAGCGATGCCGGGCTTTTTTAGTGAATCGAAAGAGTCGGTTCGGACAGTTCTTTAAAGCACTGCCCGAAGCACGCGATCAGGCATCCTTCTTGGGCACGGCAACGCGCAGGGCCAGTTCGCGAAGCTGCTGCGGGCTCGCTTCCGAGGGCGCGCTCATCAACAGGTCGTAGGCCTGCTGGTTCATCGGGAACATGGTCACTTCGCGCAGATTCTTCGCCCCGACCAGCAGCATGACGACGCGGTCGATACCGGCAGCCATGCCGCCATGCGGCGGCGCGCCATACTGGAAGGCGCGGTAGAGGCCGCCAAAGCGCTCCTCGACCGTGGCGCGATCGAGCCCAACCGTCTCGAACGCCTTGACCATGGTTTCGGGCAGATGGTTGCGGATACCTCCGCTGGCGATCTCGAAACCGTTGCAGACCATGTCGTACTGAAACGCCTTGATGCCGAGCAGATCCTCGCCGTTCAGCGCATCGATGCCGCCTTGCGGCATCGAGAACGGATTGTGGGCGAAGTCGATCTTCTTCTCTTCCTCGTTCCATTCGAAGAACGGGAAGTCGACGATCCAGCACAGTTCGAAGCGCTCGCGGTCGACAAGGTTCAATTCCTCGCCGGCGCGCGTGCGCGCCGCACCCGCAAAGGAGACGAACTTCTTCGGATCGCCGGCAACGAAGAAGGCGGCGTCGCCTTCGGCAAGGCCGAGTTGCAGGCGGATCGCCTCGGTGCGCTCGTCGCCGATGTTCTTGGCGAGCGGGCCGGCGCCTTCGAGCTTGTCGCCTTCCTTGCGCCAGAAGATATAGCCGAGCCCCGGCTGGCCCTCGCCCTGCGCCCAGGAGTTCATGCGGTCGCAGAAGGCGCGGCTGCCCCCGGTCTTTGCCGGAATGCCCCACACCTCGGCCTTCGGATCGTTGGCCAGGATGTTGGCGAACACCTTGAAGCCGGAATCGCGAAAGTGGTCGGAGACGGCCTGCATCTCGATCGGGTTGCGCAGGTCCGGCTTGTCGGAGCCATATTTGCGCATGGCGACATCATAGGGAATGCGCTGGAATTTCTCAGTCACCGGCTTGCCGTTGGCGAAGGTCTCGAACACCCCGCGCATGACCGGTTCCATGGTCGACAGCACGTCGTCCTGCTCGACGAAGCTCATTTCGAGGTCGAGCTGGTAGAATTCGCCGGGCAGACGGTCGGCGCGCGGATCCTCGTCGCGGAAGCAGGGCGCGATCTGGAAATAGCGATCGAAGCCCGACACCATGATCAGCTGCTTGTACTGCTGCGGCGCCTGCGGCAGCGCATAGAAGGTGCCGGGATGGATGCGAGACGGTACCAGGAAGTCGCGCGCGCCTTCCGGCGACGAGGCGGTGAGGATCGGCGTCGAGAATTCGGTGAAACCAACCTCGCCCATGCGCCTGCGCATTTCGGCGATGATTTTTGTCCGCGCGATGATGTTCTTGTGCAGCGTCTCGCGGCGCAGGTCGAGGAAACGGTATTTCAGCCTGATATCCTCGGGATAGTCAGGCTCGCCGAACACCGGCAGCGGCAATTCCTTGGCCGCCGACAGCACTTCGATCTCGCGGGCGAAAATCTCGATCTCCCCGGTCGGCAGGTTGGCGTTCGTGGTGTCGGGCAAGCGCGCCTTGACCTCGCCGTCGACGCGGACGACCCACTCGCCACGCACCGTCTCGGCAACCTTGAAGGCCGGCGAATCCGGATCGGCGACGATCTGGGTCAGGCCATAATTGTCGCGCAGGTCGATGAAAAGCAGGCCGCCATGATCGCGCACGCGATGCACCCAGCCCGACAGGCGAACGGTCGAGCCGACGTCGCTCTTCCTCAATTGGGCACAGGTATGGCTGCGGTAACGGTGCATTGTCATTGGTAAGGTCCGGGGTGCTGGGTTGCGGGCCGAAGCATTACAGCCCGGCCGGAAAATTTGCGCGAAAAGCGCATGAGAGGCCGGATTTGTCAAGGCAAGCGGGCTGGCGGCAGAGGTCTTGCCGGGAATTGCCGCTGGCATTGGGCAAGGCGATGGTTCAAGAAGGGATCACCGACACGTGATTGCCTCTTCATGTCCTCCATCCGCCCGATGATCCCGCTCCTTCTAGCCGCCGGCATTCTGCTTGGCGGCAATGGGCTGCAGAGCACGCTGATCGCGCTGCGCGGCGCGCAGGAAGGTTTTTCCGCCTCCGGCATCGGGCTGATGGGCACGTTCTATTTCGCCGGCTTCCTGCTCGGTTGCCTGGCCATCACCCGCATCATGAAGGCCGTTGGCCATATCAGGGCATTTTCGGCGCTGGCTGCGATCGCCTCTGTCGGCACCCTTTTGCTGGTGCTGGTTCTCAATCCGGTGATGTGGTGCGCGGTGCGCTTTGCCGGCGGTTTCTGTTTCGCCGGGCTGTTCACGATCGTCGAAAGCTGGCTGAATTCCGGCGTCGGCAATCATGACCGCGCGCGCGTGCTGGCGATCTACCGGATGGTCGATATTGGTTCGGTGACCGGCGCCCAGTTCCTGATCCCGATCTTCGGCGCCGGCGGTTTCGCCATCTTCGCCATCATGTCGATGATGATCACGTTCTCAGTTGTGCCGGTCTCGCTCGGCGACCGCTCCAATCCGACGCCGCCCGAGGACGTCAAGCTCGACCTGGCGCGCGTCTGGCGGATTTCGCCGTTGGGCTGCTTCGGCTGCATCGCCGTCGGCGTCACCAACAGCGCCTTTCGCACGTTGTCGCCGGTCTATGCCGAGCAGATCGGCATGTCGGTCGCCGATGTCGTCACCTTCGTCAGCGTCGGCATTTTCGGCGGCGCCATCATCCAGTATCCGCTGGGTTACCTCTCCGACCGCTGGGACCGGCGCAGGGTGCTGTTGATGACGACCTGCTGCGCGATGCTTTCGGCATTGGCGCTGGTGTTCATCGCCGGCAGCAATCCGGCGCTCAACTTCGTCCTCGTCTTCATCTTCGGCTGTTTCGCCATGCCGCTCTATTCGCTGTCGGCGGCGCACTCCAACGACCGCGCCGATACCGGCGAGTTCGTATTGATCAACGCGGCCTTGATGCTGTTCTATTCCTTCGGCGCCATTGGCGGCCCGTTCGCCGCCTCGACGGCGATGCAGTATTTCGGACCGGGCGCCCTGTTTGTATTCAGCGCGGTGGTCTATGCGATCTTCATCGCCGTCATCCTCTACCGGATGCAGGCCCGGTCCGGCGTGCCGGCAGGCAGGCGCCGCCGTTTCACCGCGCTGTTGCGCACCTCGACGGTTTTCTCACGGCTAGCCAGAAGAAACACCGATTCCGACGAGCCGGCTGGCTCGTGAAGATGGCGCCAAAGCTTGACGAAAGCCCCGCCGGCTGAAATCTAGGAAGACCTTACTCCTGCCAAAAGCGATTTGATGCACGTCATCACCACCCAGAAAGAACTCGAGACCGTTCTCGCCGCTTTCGAAAAGTCGGCGTTCGTCACCGTCGACACCGAATTCATCCGGGAAACGACCTTCTGGCCGATCCTGTGCCTGATCCAGATGGCCGCGCCCGGCGTGACGGCGCTGATCGACCCGCTGTCGCCCGATATCGACCTGAAGCCCTTCTTCAAGCTGATGGCCAACGAGGCGGTGGTCAAGGTCTTCCACGCCGCGCGGCAGGACATCGAAATCATCGTCCATCTCGGCGACCTGGTTCCGCACCCGGTGTTCGACACGCAAGTCGCGGCGATGGTCTGCGGCTTCGGCGACAGTGTTTCCTACGACCAGCTGGTGCAGCGGATCACCGGTGCGCGGCTCGACAAGTCGTCGCGCTTCACAGACTGGCGCCACAGGCCGCTTTCCGACAAGCAGCTCGACTACGCGCTGGCCGACGTCACCCATCTGATCGAGGTCTATCAGCACCTCAGCGCCGAGCTGGAGCGGGAAAACCGCGCCCATTGGCTCAACGAGGAAATGGATGTCCTGACCTCGCGCGAGACCTATGATCCGCATCCCGAGGACGCCTGGAAGCGGCTGAAGATGCGGCTGCGCAAACCGCAGGAACTGGCGATCGTGCAGGCCGTGGCCGCGTGGCGCGAGCGCGAGGCGCGCGAACGCGACGTACCGCGCGGCCGCGTGCTCAAGGACGATGCGATCTACGAGGTGGCGCAGCAGGCGCCGCGCGACACGGCAGGCCTTGGCAAGCTGCGCACCACGCCGAAGGGTTGGGAACGCTCCTCGACGGCCACCGCGCTGCTGGGCGCGGTCAATACCGCCCTTGCCTTGCCGAAGGAGCAGATGCCGAAACTGCCGAAGAATTTTCAGCCGCCGGAGGGCTCGAACGCTGCTGCGGAACTGCTGAAGGTGCTGCTGCGGATCGTCGCCGAAAAGGAAGGTGTCGCCTCGAAAGTGCTGGCCTCCAGCGACGACATCGATCGCATCGCGGCCGAAGGCGAGGACGCCGACGTACCGGCCCTGCAGGGCTGGCGGCGCGCGGTGTTCGGCGAGGCAGCGCTCAAGCTGGTGCGCGGCGAGATCGGCATCAAGTTCGACAATCGCAAGATTGCACTGTTTGATCTTTAGGCGAGCGGACTTCCCTTCTCCCCTTGTGGGCTAGCGTGCGCACACATTTGCTTCGGGTTGATTTTGCGAGGCGAGAACGAAGCCGTCTGTGATGGCGTTGAAGCGTCTGAGG
>NZ_JAMYKV010000057.1:0-36711 GCF_040317535.1 Mesorhizobium sp. M1409 | reverse complement strand
CAAAGCATCCTCCAAAGAATCAGATGCTCTCGACAGATTCAGCTCCTAAACCCCTTGTCACGCGTTAACTCACCCGATTGCCCTGCACTACACCCCTTGCACCATCTCCCATGCGGCATAGGTATATGAGATATCGCCTCGCCAAAGCATTGCATCGCAGGACAAAAGCATGACCATCAATCCCAATCCGCGCTCGGTCGTTGCCGTGCGTGCCACCGTTCCCGAAGATGCCTTTACGGCCGGAGCGCTGGGCACGCTCAGGGAAGGCAGCGGCGTCGTCATTCGCAGTGACGGGCTCGTGCTGACCATCGGCTACCTCATCACCGAGGCGGATGAAGTCTGGCTGACCAGCCATGACGGCCGCGTCGTGCCCGCGCACGCGCTGGCGTATGACCAGGAATCGGGCTTCGGCCTGGTGCAGGCACTGGCACCGCTCGGCCTGCCGGCGGTGGCGCTGGGCGATGCCGGCAAGGCGAAGGTCGGAGACGCCGTCGTGCTGGCGGACGGCATCGGCCAGTCGGTGCAGGCAAAGATCGTCACCAAGCAGGAATTCGCCGGTTATTGGGAGTATCTGCTTGACGAGGCGATCTTTATTGCGCCGGCGCACCCGTCCTGGGGCGGGGCAGGGCTGTTCGGCTCCGACGGCTCGCTGCTCGGCATCGGTTCGCTGCGCCTACAGATGAGCCGCAACGGCGAAGTCGCCGACATCAACATGGTGGTGCCGATCGATCTGTTGCCGCCGATTCTCGACGATCTGCTGACGCGCGGCCAGGTGGCCAAGCCGCCGCGCCCGTGGCTCGGCGCGTTGTCGGCCGAAAGCGACGGCAGAGTGGTGGTGATGAGCGTGACCGAAGGCGGCCCGGCGGCCAAGGCTGGCCTGCGCGAGGGCGACATCATTTCCGACATTCGCGACGGGGCGGTCGACGGACTGGCCGATTTCTACCGCAAGCTGTGGGAGAGCGGCTCGGCGGGTGCCGAGATCCCGATGCGGGTGCTGCGCGACGGCCGCGAAACCTGGCTGCGCGTCAAATCGGCCGACCGCAGCAGTTTTCTGAAGAAGCCGCAGCTGCAGTAGGCGCGCCAGCCCGCGATGCATCCGAGACTGCTCAAGACTTTCCTGGCGGTGGCGCGAAGCCGCAACATCACGCGTGCCGCGGAGGTGGTCCACCTCGCGCAATCGAGCGTCAGCGACCAGATCCAGGCGCTCGAAACGGAGCTTGGCGCTGTGCTGTTCACGCGCGCGAAGTCAGGTCTCGAACTGACGCCGGCGGGTATCGCGCTTAGGCCTATCGCCGAGGACTTGTTGCGGCTCGATGGCGAGGCGCGCGCGGCCGTGCAGGCGGCGGCCAGACAGACAAGCGGGCAGGTGACCATCGGCGCGCTGGAGACGATTGCGTCGGCCCGGCTGGCGACCTGGCTGGCTGGGTTCCAGGCCGGCCATCCCGACATCACCGTACGGATGAAGGTGGCGGGCAGCGGCGCGCTGCTGCGCCAACTGGAGGACGGCGAGATCGATGTCGCGTTCTGCTTCGACCGTCGTGATGTGAGGAAGGACGCCGCCGGCGAACGCTTCGCCAGGCGCACGATAGCGGCCGAACCGCTGGTGCTGGTCGCGGCTCCGGGGCAGGGCAGCGTGCCGAGCGACTTGGCCGCGCTTGCCGCACTGCGCTTCGTGGCCACGGAGCCCGGATGCATCTACCGTCATATGTTCGACGCAGCCTTTGCGGAGGCGGGCGTTGCCGCGCCAAAACTTGCCGCTGAAGTCGGCAGCATCGGCACCATTGCGCGGCTGGTGACGGCCGGCGCGGGGCTCGGCCTCGTTCCACGCCTTGCCGTCAAGGAAGCGCTCGCGCGTGGCGACATCATCGAAATGCCTTGGCCCGGCGGGATACGCACGGCGCCGCTGACGATGATCTGGCGCCGCCAGCGCGTTCAGCCGCCGGCGCTCAAGCAATTGCTCACTGCCATGCGCGACACGCTGGTGCCGGTCCCGTCGCCCGCCCAGGACTGGTTCAGGCCTTGAATCGGCGAACCGCTCCAAGCCCTTGTTTGCAAACAACTCCTGACGAAGGCAGCGGCGGTCTAGACCAGGCGGTGGCCACCCTCGACATGCAGCGTCGTTCCCGTGGTAAAGCCGTTGCCGATCAGGAAGGCGATGGCGTCGGCGATGTCGTCGGGTTGGCCGATCCGCGCGACTGGCAACCGCTCGGCCATCGCTGCCAGCGTCTCGTCTTTGCGATCGCCGGCCACCTGGGCCCAGATCGCGGTGTCGACCCAGCCGGGCGACATGGCATTGACGCGGATCGGCGCGAGTTCGACGGCCAGCGCCCGCACCAGCCCTTCGAGCGCCGCATTGACCGCGGCAACGACGGAGCCGCGCGCGGCCGGCCGATGGGCGGCGATGCCGGAGACGAAGGTCATTGAGCCGGTGGCTGCCAGCCGTGGAGCGCCGTGCTTGGCGAGCAGGAGCGGGCCGTAGAGCTTGCTTTCGACAACCCTTTGCGCCGCCTTCAGGTCAAGTGCCGGCAACAGCTGGTAGGCGCCTTCGATGTCGGCCGCGGTGCTGACGATATGGTCGAGCCCGCCGATCCGTGTGAACAGCGCCACGACCTGCTCTTCCCGGGTGATGTCGGCGACAGCCACCTCCAGCCCGGCGGGATTGCCCAGCGTTTCGCGCGCCTGCTGCAGCCGGTCCTCGCCACGCCCGGCGATGACGACCGCAGCACCGGTCTCGACGCAGCGCCTTGCCAGCGCCAGGCCCATGCCGGAACCGCCGCCGACGATCAGGATTTTCTGTTTCGACGTGCTCATTGCGCTCTGCCTTTGGTTGGATGGACATGGCAGTGAATTGGCGGTTCGGCGTGGCAAAGGGAAACGGAAGAAACCGATGATGTCATCGGCAACGCCGATGGCGTGGCGGCAGCCACTCACCCGTCTCAAGCGGTGAAGGCCTCGCCCGAGTCCCAATCCTGAAGGCTATAGTCTGGCCTCCAGGAAGAATGCCGTCGGCGGAACCGCCAACAGAGGGGGCGCGAAGGAACGCCGTACGCGCCCGACAAGCTTGCTGACGGAACTGACAGCAACTCATGCCATGATGCCGGTCAATGACGATAGGCGCGATTCTGGAGGCGGGACGACAGTGAAAGCGATGGCGCGGACGGAACCGAACGGGCAGGCCAGATGATGGCGCCGGTCAAGGTCGATCCCGACAAGGTCCGGGAATTCCCGGACCCGGCGAGCTTCCATGCCTGGCTCGGCAAGCACCACGCCACGGAAAGCGAAATCTGGATCAAGGTGCACAAGGTGGGGTCGGGGCTGAAGTCGATCACGCCGAAGGAAGCCATCGACGTGGCGTTGTGCTTCGGCTGGATCGACGCGGTACGCAAGGGGCTGGACGACAAGAGCTTTCTGCAGCGCTATACGCCGCGCGGCAAGAAGAGCATCTGGAGCAAGATCAACATCGACAATGTCGCGCGGCTGGTCGCCGAGGGCAGCATGACCGAGGACGGGCTGAGGCAGGTCGAGGCGGCCAAGGCCGACGGACGCTGGGCGCGGGCCTATGGCAGTGGCAAGGAGATGAAAATCCCCGATGATTTGCAGGCTGCCATCGATGCCGATCCGGCAGCCAAGGAGATGCTGGCAAAGCTCAGCGCGCAGAACCGCTTCGCTCTCGCCTTCCGCACCCACAACATGAAGACCGAGGCCGGTCGCAAGAAGAAGATCGAGACGTTTGTGGCGATGCTGAAGCGCGGCGAGACGATCTATCCGCAGGGGAAGAAGTAGGGCTGCGACTATCGTCCAGCAATTGGCGCCGCGGTGTCTATCCTGAGGTGAACGTATTGTGTTGATGCAAGAGATTGGTCGAGCGGGCCCTTGCCCGTGCGACCGTCGGCGCTAAAGGCTGCTGCCGGCAAGGATGATGCCGAAGCCGGCCAGGCAGATGGCGCTGGCTCGTCGCAGCGATCGCTGGCCGAGCAGGTTTGAACCGCTGCGGCGAACCATCAGGCCGACGACGATCCAGGCCGCTCCCGCGAGGCCGACCAGAGCGGCGATCGTGGTCAGAAGCTGCACCGTCATGCTTTCGGACTGAACCAGCAAGGCGACGATCGTTGCCTTGGGATTGACGAGCGTGGTGACGAAAACCTGCCTTACTGTCACCAGCCGAACCTCGACGCCGGGATCCTCAGTGATCCAGATGCTGTAGGCGAGCCAGAACAGCCACAGCACCGCACAGATCCTCACGCCGGTCCGTAGCTCGATCCGGGCACCCGTGGAGATCAGGGCGGCCAGTGCGGCCACCGCCAGGATGATCGCCATATAGGCAAGCACAGCCGCGCCCAGCATCGGCACCGTGCGCCGCGCCCCGGATGAAACGGTCGAAAAGGCCAGAAGGATGTTGGTTGGTCCGGGCGTCAGCAACAGCCCGCCCAGCGCCAGAAGATCAAGGTCGAGCATCCCAGGCCATTGTCCTGTATCGTGTCAATCGGCCGGACTGGTAGCGGCGGCGGCGCAATGAGTCGAGCCGACACGGAACCGCGGGGGTGAGCGCCGCTTGCCATCCGCATTAAGCAGTTGAACATCTGAATCGTCGAGCCGCTGTAACTATTTGATTTTACGCCATTCTGGACAGAAAGTCCGCGGCGCGATTTCGCGGAAGTTGCGCCAGGAAAAAAGCCGCCCTCGTTTTTGCGAGTGGCGGCCTTTTCCCGGGATGATGTTGGAGAGGGACGATCAAGCAGCCTTGGCGTGCTAGTGGCCGTGCTTCTTGCCGTGTGCTTCTTCACAATGTTGATGGTCTCTGGCCTGCCGGCCATCTCCTCCACACGGGGGAGATCGCTGTATGCGGCGCTTGCGCCTCTTCCCTCGATGCCGTCATTCGCGTAAGGCGCCGGGCAAATCCTTTCATCGCACGCATTGTCCCGGAAACCGCATGATCAGACTTGAAAGCATCAGCAAGCAGAACGGCCGTCAGCTTGTCTTCATCGAGGCGTCGGCGGCCCTGCAGAAGGGCGAGAAGGTCGGCCTCGTCGGACCCAATGGCGCCGGCAAGACGACACTGTTTCGCATGATCACCGGGCAGGAGCAGCCCGACGAGGGCCAGGTGCAGGTCGATCGCGGCGTCACCATCGGCTATTTCAGCCAGGACGTCGGCGACATGGATGGCCATAGCGCGGTGGCCGAAGTGATGAACGGCGCCGGACCGGTGAGCGAAGTCGCTGCCGAAATGGCAGCGCTCGAGGCGGCCATGGCCGATCCCGAGCAGGCCGAACAGATGGACGAGATCATCGAGAAATATGGCGAGGCGCAGCACCGCTTCGAGGAGCTCGACGGCTATGCGCTGGATGGCCGCGCGCGGGAAGTGCTCGATGGTCTCGGCTTCTCCCAGGAGATGATGGACGGCGATGTCGGCAAACTCTCCGGCGGCTGGAAGATGCGCGTGGCACTGGCCCGCATTCTTCTGATGCGGCCCGACGCGATGCTGCTCGACGAGCCGTCGAACCATCTCGACCTGGAAAGCCTGATCTGGCTGGAATCCTTCTTGAAGAACTATGACGGCGCGCTCTTGATGACGTCGCACGACCGCGAGTTCATGAACCGTATCGTCAACAAGGTGGTCGAGATCGACGGTGGCTCGCTGACCGCCTATTCCGGCAATTATGAATTCTACCAGCAGCAGCGGGCGATCGCCGACAAGCAGCAGCAGGCGCAGTTCGAGCGCCAGCAGGCGATGCTGGCCAAGGAGATCGCCTTCATCGAGCGCTTCAAGGCGCGCGCCTCGCATGCCGCCCAGGTGCAGAGCCGGGTGAAGAAGCTGGACAAGATCGACCGCGTCGAGCCGCCCAAGCGCCGCCAGACCGTTTCCTTTGATTTTCAGCCTGCGCCGCGCTGCGGCGAGGACGTCGTCACGTTGAAGAACGTCCACAAGGGTTACGGCAGCCGGTCCATCTATGAGGGCCTTGACTTCCAGGTCCGCCGCCGCGAGCGCTGGTGCATCATGGGCGTCAACGGCGCCGGCAAGTCGACGCTTTTGAAGCTGGTCGCCGGCGCTTCCGACCCAGACACCGGCACGGTCGCGCGTGGCCCGAGCGTCAAGATGGGCTATTTCGCCCAGCACGCCATGGAAGTGCTGGAAGGCGAGCGCACGGTGTTCCAGACGCTGGAGGACGCGTTCCCGCAGGCCGGCCAGGCGCCGCTTCGGGCGCTCGCCGGCTGTTTCGGCTTTTCCGGCGACGAGATCGAGAAGAAATGCCGCGTTCTGTCAGGCGGCGAGAAGGCGAGGCTGGTGATGGCGCTGATGCTGTTCGATCCGCCCAATCTGCTGGTGCTGGACGAGCCGACCAACCATCTCGACATCGCCACCAAGGAGATGCTGATCACGGCGCTCTCGCAATATGAAGGCACCATGCTGTTCGTTTCGCACGACCGGCATTTTCTGGCGGCACTCTCCAACCGCGTGCTGGAGCTGACGCCTGAAGGCATCCACACCTATGGCGGCGGCTATACGGAATATGTCGAGAGGACGGGGCAGGAGGCTCCTGGGTTGCGAAGCTAAGGAGACGGCGGTTATTTGTGAGGAAGAGTTCCATGTACCCTCCACAATGCGTGGGAAAGGCTCCGGCATGAGAATTGCAATGTCGGTCGCATTGGCCGCGACCATGGCGGGATGCGCGACCTCTCCGGTCGACTATGGGACCTCGCTTTCGCAGCAAGACCAGAAATGGGCGTCGCCCGAATGCCAACAAGCCCGCATGGCGGCTTCGGACTACGAGGCTCGCGAGAAAGAGCATCCGGGATGGGGTTTCGGCGTCTTGCTTGGCCCGTACTCAATGGGACTCGTTGCAGCCATCAAGGAGCATGAGCAGAAGCAACGTAAGCTGTTTGCCCGCGAGGTGCACCTGCAATGCTCAAGCCTCCCGCTGCCGAAGGAGTTGCAGGGCGATCTAAACCCCGCGAGTGCTCAGACAAAATATCCATAGCCACGACCGACGGGCTAGGCCCTGGTCGTCGATGACCGCGAGGCGGTTGTCCGATTATCCCCCTGCCAGCCTCGGCAGCAGGAAGATTTCGGCGCCTTTTGGCAATTCCTTCGACCAGGTGTCGCGATAGATCGTTCCGTCGATGGCGACGGCGATGCCTTTGTCGATCAAGGGCTCGAGGCCGGGATACTGTTCAGCCAGCTTCCTGAACAGCTCCCTTATGTCCTTGGCCTCGATCTCGACCTTGTTCTTGCCTCCGGCGACAGCACCTAGCGATCCCCAGAGCGTCACTTCGACCATCAGCCCGCCCGTTCCTCCAGCGCTGCCAGAATGCGCGGCGGCGACATCGGGATATGCGTCATCCGCACCCCGACCGCATTCGACACCGCATTGGCGATCGCGGCTAGCGGCGGCACGATCGATGTCTCGCCGACGCCGCGTACGCCGTAAGGATGGTTGGGGTTGGGGATTTCGAGGATTTGCGTGTCGATCATCGGCAGGTCCGAGCAGACCGGGATGCGATAGTCGAGGAAGCCGGGATTCTGGAGCCGCCCGTCCTTGCCGTAGATATACTCCTCGTTGAGAGCCCAGCCGATGCCTTGCGCGGCACCGCCCTGGTACTGTCCCTCGACATAGGTCGGGTGCACCGCCTTGCCGGCATCTTGCACGACCGTGTAGCGCAGAACCCTGGTGGCGCCGGTCTCGGGATCGACCTCGATATCGCAGATATGCGTGGCGAAGGAGACGCCCGCGCCGTCGGCGACGAGTTCGCTGTGGCCGGCGATCGGTCCGCCGGTCTTCCCCGACTCGACCGCGATCTCCTTCAGCGAAAGCCGCCCAAGATTGCCGTGCTTCTCGCCCTTGGCAATCGCGTGGCCTTTTTCCCAGACCACGTCGTCGACGGAAATGTCCCACATCTGCGCGGCGCGTTCCCGCAGGATCTTGATCGCGTTGCGGGCGGCCGAGATCGTCGCCATGGAGGACGAGAAGGTGCCCCGGCTTCCGTCCGTCATGTCATTGTAGCCGAGGCTGGAGGTGTCGGCGACAATCGCCTTGACCTGCTCGTAGGCGATGCCGAGTTCCTCCGCCGCCACCAGGGACAGCGATGCGCGGGAACCACCCACATCGACCGTTCCGACGGCGAGCGAGACGGAGCCGTCCATGCCGATGTTGAGGTCCGTGCAGGTCTGGCCGCCGAAGTTGAACCAGAAGCCGCAAGCCATGCCACGGCCCTGGTTCTTGCCCAGCGGCGCCTTCATGTGCGGATGGCTCTTCACCGCCTCGAGCGTCGGGCCGATGCCGATCGGGCCGTAGACCGGGCCATAGGAGGATCTCGTGCCTTCCTGTGCGGCGTTCCTGATCCGGAACTCGACTGGGTCCATGCCGACCTCCTTGGCCAGCTCGTCGATCGCGCTTTCCACCGCGAACGCCGCCATCGGCGCGGACGGCGCGCGATAGGCAGCGGTCTTCGGCCGATTGACCAGCACTTCGTAGCCGACCGTCTTGACGTTCTCGAGCTTGTAGCAGGCGAACGCGGTCATGGCACCGATCTCGGCCCACATGCCGGAATAGGGGCCGCAGGAATAGCGCAGTGTCGCCTCGGCGGCGGTGATCGTGCCGTCCTTGCGGGCGCCGATTCTGACGTCGATCGAGGTGGCGCTGGTCGGACCCGAGGCGCGGAACACCTCGTCGCGGGTCATCACCAGCTTGACCGGGCGGCCGGCCTTTCGCGACAGCGCCAGCGCCACCGGCTCGGCCCAGACATGGGTCTTGCCGCCGAAGCCGCCGCCGATCTCCGAAGAGGTGACGCGCAGCTTGGAAGCTTCCATGCCAAGCAGCTGGGCGCAATGCTGGCGGTAGACGAAATGGCCCTGCGTGCAGACCCAAAGGTCGGCGGTGCCGTCGGAACTGACGCTCGCCACGCAGGCATGCGGCTCGATATAGCCCTGATGCGTTTGCCCGGTCTTGAACGAGCGCTCGACGATAAAGTCGGCATCGCCGAACCCCTGATGGACATCGCCATGGCCAAACTGGCTGCGCTTGGTGACGTTGGACGGCTTTACCGGCTTCTCCTCGAGGCCCTCGGTGAAGATGGCGTCGTTGATGAGGGGTGCGGAGTGCTGCATCGCCTCGTCGACATCGGTGACATGCGGCAGAATCTCGTAGTCGACCTCGATCAGCTTCAGCGCCTGCTTCGCCGTGCGGGCGTCCACGGCCGCGACCGCGGCCACCGCATGGCCGTCATAGAGCACCTTCTTGCGCGCCATGCAGTTGTCGAGGATGTCGTACATGGCGGCATCGCCATCGGTCAGGTCGGGCAGGTCGGCCGCGGTGATCACCGCCTTCACGCCGGGGAGTTTTTCCGCTCTCGACGTGTCGATCTTCTTGATCGTTGCGTGGGCATGCGGGCTCCTGAGGACGCGCCCGACCAGCTGGCCGGCCATGTTGAAGTCGGCGCCGTAGCGGGCGCGGCCCGTCACCTTGTCGACGCCGTCGGGACGGATCGGACGTGTGCCGACCGACGCGAAGTTGCGAGCCGAATAACGCGGATCGAAATTCATGGTCACGCTCCCTTCATCACGCTGGCGGCGTCCTGGACGGCGCGCACGATCTTGTCGTAGCCGGTGCAGCGGCAGAGGTTGCCGGCGAGGCCGAAGCGGATTTCCTCCTCGGACGGGTCGGGGTTCTTGGCCAGAAGGTCCTTCGCCGCAATCAGGAAGCCCGGCGTGCAGATCCCGCATTGCAGCGCCGCGTGCTCGAGGAACTTCTGCTGCAGCGGATGCAGTTTGTCGCCATGCGCCATCCCCTCGATGGTCTCGACCCGCCGTCCTTCAGCCTCCGCGCCGAGCACCAGGCATGAACACACCAGCCGATCGTCGAGGATGATGCTGCAAGCGCCGCAGTCGCCGGTGCCGCAGCCTTCCTTGGCGCCCGTCAGCCCCAGGCGATCGCGCAGGACGTCGAGCAGAGTCTCGTCCGGTTGGCAAAGGTACTCGACGCTGTCGCCGTTGATTGTCGTTGAAACCGCAACTCCAGCCATCATTTGCCTCCTGCACGTGCGTAGGCGGTCGTGGCGGCCCGCTTGGCCAGCACGCCCGCAACCTTCCGTCTGAATTCGATGGTGCCGCGCTTGTCGTCGATCGGACGGCAGGCCCCCGAGCAAACCTTGGCGAGCCGCTCCAGCGTCGCTTCGTCCAGCTTGGAGCCGATGAGGACCTCCGCGGCCTCTTCGACCAGAAGCACCGTCGCCGCCACGGCGCCCAGCGCAACGCGGGCCGATTTGACGACACCGTGCTCGTCAATCGTCAAATTCACGCCGGCACTGACTACCGCGATATCCATCTCCGTGCGTGGAATGAAACGCAGATAGGCATCGCCCGAACGCGGCGCGCGTTTGTCGAGCAGGATCGCTTCGATGATCTCGCCTTTGGCCAAGGAGGTCTTGCCCGGCCCGGTCGGCACGCTCTGCACGGGAATCGTGCGCCTGCCCGCCGGCCCGACGACCGATGCCCTGGCGCCCGCCGCAACCAGCGCCGGCACGCTGTCGGCAGCCGGCGAGGCGTTGCAGAGATTGCCGGTGATCGTGCAGCGTCCCTGTACCTGCTTCGAGCCGATCAGCTTGGCCGCTTCGACGACGCCGGGCCATGCCTTCTTCAGGGCCGCGCTCTCTCCCAGGACGGCGCAGGGGACCGCGGCACCTATGCTGAAGCCTTCAGCCGTTTCGCGGATCTCGCTTAAGGACTCGATCGCCTTGATGTCGACGATCAGGTCGGGTTCGACAAAACCGCCCTTCATCCTGACCAGGAGGTCGCTGCCTCCCGCGAGGATGGCGGCCGTGCCAGCCGAACCGGCCAATTGGCCAACGGCATCTTCGATTGAAAGCGGACGTATGTAGCGCATCGTCTCCCCTTGATTATCGCAATCTCGGCGACCGTTATAAACAGTCTCCTCATAATGGCTATCCGGTTCCTCATCCGCGGCGATTGGGCCAGAGGGCGCAAATAGACCGAACTGGCGTGCGCGCTGAGTGGCAGGAACCGGCTGGAAGAGGAACTTGGGGAAACTTCAGCCATGGATCAAGTGCGCTCATTCGCCTGGCTCCTTCATCAGCCGGTCGATGCGGAAGTGAAGACCGCCAGTTGAGCCTCGAAGGCACGCTTGAAGGCCGGCCGCGCTTCGCCACGGGCGACATGGGCGGAGCGGTTGGATAGTCGGCCAGCAAATCCGATCGGTTCGAGTCCCATCAGACGCTGAGTGCGTCCTTGAGATTCTAGCGCAGCAGCCCTTCCGCCTCGAACGTGTCCCAGCCTTCCAGCTTTGGCCGTGAAGCATCATCCTTTCCCGAATTTCCGGTGCCGCGGGCCTTGCCCTTCCGCTTTCCTGCTCGCGTCAGGGCGGCCTTACCGGCCCCGCGCCGTCTGTTTTCGGAGGCTTCCCGCGCATCTTCCTCCTCCAGGCTGTCGCCAGGTCACGATCGAGAATGTCCTCGATGTGTCGTGGATCGAAGACATGGAAGGTTACGGCCTTGGATCGCCCGCGCATCTTCACGGTGCGCGTGCCGACGCTTTTCAGGCGGCCATCCCTAAGCCACTTGTGACGTTCGCGGGAGGAGATTGTGAGAATGTCTTCAGCCTCTCGCGGAAGCACGGGCAGTGCTTCGATCCCCTCCAGCGTCCTGGAGATGGCTGCCCCCGCGGCCTGGAACGCATCCGCGTCGGTTTGCGCCATACGCAATACAATGCGGCCCGTCTCAGCCTTGACAAACGTCCTCACCGCCCAGGGCAGACGGGCTCGAATTTCGCGTTCGATCCCCTTCAATCGTAGGGACGAGCCAAGCGTCGCCGATGGCGGTAGCGGCCACTCGGCAACCAATGACGACGGGCTTGTACTCACGCCTCGCTCGGATGTCCGATCAGGGGCGGTGAAAATCGCCGCTACGATGCCAGTCATCAACTTTCGAAAGGAACCGTTTTCGAAAGGAACCGTGTTGCTTGCCTGCAGAGTCCATGTCTCATCTTCGCTCACCAAGGGCCTCCGTGGAACGACAGTTCGCACAGAAAACAACCGAAATCATGCTCGGATAGTTCCCTTAGCTCGCGGAGGCGAAGGCCGGTGCGTTCAATCGGCAGATTCACCCGCTATTCAGGTTCGATCGCGAAGCGGCTTGGACAGCGTTGTCGAGAGTGCGCCATCGCTGACCCACGCCATCGGGTAGTGGCCATCACCCCGCGGCCAGCCATTTGCGAGACTGGGCGAAGGTCTTGAAGGCCTTGGCCTCCATCGGGCGGCCAAAAAAGTAGCCCTGCAGGATATCGCAGCCGAGCTCTTTCAGGATGCGCGCGTGCTCCATCGTCTCGACGCCTTCGGCAACCACTTCGATGCCGAGCGATTTGCCGATCTCGATGATCGACTCCACCAGGTGCCGCTGCGCCATCGAGCCGGTGATGGGCGTGATCAGCTGGCGGTCGATCTTGAGGCGGCGCGGCTGCAGCTTGAGCAGCGAGACGATCGAGGCATGGCCGGTGCCGAAATCGTCGATCTCGATATCGATGCCGAGATCCTTGATGTGTTCGATGTTCCAGTTGACCAGATCATCATTCTCGTCGAGGAAGATGGATTCCACCAGCTCGAACGATATGGTTCCCGGCTTGATGGCGAGCTTGCGCAGGCCCTCGATCAGGTCCTTGTCCTCCAGGCGCCTGGCCGAGACGTTGACCGACACGCGCGGGATATTGAGGTGGGCGCGCGACCAACGCTCGAAATTGTCCAGCGCGTGCTTGAGGACGATGCGGTCGATCAGCGTCACGACATTGAGCTCTTCGGCCACCTTCAGGTAGGCGTCGGGGGCCAGGATGCCGCGTCGCGGATGTTTCCAGCGCGACAACGCCTCGACGCCGACGATCTCGAGCGACTTGGCGTCGAACTGCGGCTGGTAGTAGGCGATGAATTCGTTCCGCTCCAGTCCGCTCAGGATCTCATCGGCGGTCTGCTTGGTCCGCACGATCTCGCTCTGCAGCTCCTCGTTGAAGAACTCGTAGCGGTTGCGCCCACGGCCTTTGGCCCGGTAAAGCGCGAGATCGGCGTTGACGAGCAACTGCTTCACGTCGACCCCGCTGTTGGCGGCAATGCCGATGCTGACCCCGAAGCGGCACGGATGGCCCCGATAATCGACAGGCTGGCGCATCTCCTCGATGATGCGGTCGGCGAGTGCCGAGAGCTCGTCGTCGTCACGCCCATGGGTCACCACGACGAACTCGTCGCCGCCGATGCGTGCAACGAAATCGGCGGAGCCGGCATTGGCCTTGATGACCTTCGAAGCCTGCACCAGCATGGCATCGCCGGCTGCGTGGCCGAGCGTGTCGTTGATTTGCTTGAAGCGGTCGAGGTCCAGATGCAACATCGCCGTGCGGCGGTCGGGTTCTTCGGTTTCGGCCAGCATCTCGTCGAGATAGCGGCGGTTGGGCAGGCCGGTGAGCGAATCGTGCAGCGCCACATGCTCGATGCGTGCCTTGGCCAGCTTCAGCTCGGCGTTCTTGGATTCCGACAACTGGCGCTCGCGAATGAGGTTCTCGTTGAGCAGCACGTCGCTGGTCACGTCCCATTCGGCGCCGATCAACTTGGGCGTGCCGCCAGTGCCCTGAACGAAGCTTGCGCGCGTGCGCACATGGCGTATGGCGCCATCGGGGCGCAAGAGCCGGTATTGTGAGGAATAGGGGCCTTTTTTCGCCGCGGCCGAATCGAAATCTTGTTTTGCACGCTCGATATCTTCGGGATGGATAGCCTGCGCCCAGTCGCCATAGCTGCGCGGCTTGCCGTCGGCGGACTTGCCGTAGATTTCGTTGACACGATCGTCCCACACCAGTTCGTTGGTGGCGAGGTCGTGTTCCCATACGCCGATGCCCGAGGCATCCAGCGCCAGTTCCAGACGACCGGACAGGCGCCTCAGCTCGGCGTCGTTTTTCTGCCTTTCGCCGAACAGCCGCCCGGCAATGAGGATCGGCAGCACCACCAGCGCGCCGGCGAGCAACATCAGCGACCGCAACGTCCACTCGTTCTTCGGAGCCGCTGGCCAGCCACCCTTGGGGATGGCCGAAATTCGCCACGATCCTGAAGGCAGTTGCACATCGGCGGACACGGGGTTGCCGGCGACGACATTGTCGCCGCCGAAGAAACGTTCACCGCCGGCGCCCAGCGCATCCTTGCCGATGAGCGCGACATCGATGTCGAGATCGGGGTTGGTCAGCCCGCTCGCCGCATAGAGCCGGTCGACATCGACCACAGCCGAGACGATGCCCCAGAAGCGGGTGCCGCCGCTCGCGGTCGGCACAAAGACCGGGATGCGGCCGATGAAGCCGCGCCCGCCCTGCGCCAAGTTGACCGGGCCGGCGAGCACCAGCGCGCGCTGGTCGCGCGCCCGTAGCGCCGCCATGCGTTGCGCCTCGTTCTTGCGGTAATCGAGCCCGATCGCCTTCTCGTTGCCTTCCATCGGATACATCAGTGAGATGACGAGGTCGGGCGCGCCGGCGATGTTGTGCAACTGTGATTTCTGCCCGAACAGGTTGCGCGCAAGCGAGGCAAATCTCTGCTGGCCCATATAGGGCTCCGTAACGATGGTCGAGACAAGTCCCTGAACAAGCTGAAGATTGCCGTTTATGTTGCCTTCGAGCTTGGCGCGGATGATGCTGACCTTGGCCAGTACATCGGCACGTGCCAGTTGATCGGAGACCCTTTTGTTCTGCTGGTCGGCAACGAGGGCGCAGACCAGGAGCACGACAAAAGCGATCGCCGCCGGCAAATTGGCGGAAGAAAAAATGGCCCGTCTTACGCGGCCGAGACTGAATTCCGTTGTGGCCAATTCGACCCGAACACCTTCCTGAACAGCAGCCCCCACTCGATCCTAGTAGCAAACGCTTAAATTTGCCCTTCCAGGCTGACGGGAAGTTTCAGCATCAAACTCCGCGGGCATTTCAGCTCGCACGCTGAACCAGTGCTGATGCTGGTGCGCGATTACATGTCGCTGACCGGACTTTCCAAATTGGATTGATCGCGAAAGCCGCCGGCAACACTCAGTCCGATCTGGTCGGCGGCCAGCTGCAAAAGCTGCACACGCGAGGCGACCTCCAATTTGCGATAGATGTTGTTCATATGGATTTTCAGTGTGCCTTTGGAGATGCTGATATCGGACGCTATGCGTTCGTACGGCGTCTCCGTGGCTACCAGTCGGGTGATCTCCATCTCTCGCCTGGTCAGCCGCGACGACAGTTTCTGCCATTTTGTCCGGCGGGACGCCTCGTTGTGCATGGCCTTGCCGACAATCTCGGCCGGCAGCCAGCGGCCACCCGCGGCAACCTCGTGGAGGCATCTGAGCAGCGCCTCGACGGCGGTCTCCTTGAACACGATTCCGGCAACGCCGACCGCGACCGCGTCATAGAGCTGGGCTTGCGAGGCACCGACCGTCAAAATCACGCAAAGCGTTGCAAGGCCCTGCCTGCCGATTTCCGCGGCGATGTCGAGACCGCTCAGTCCCGGCATGCTGATGTCGAGCACGGCGACATCAGGCACGTCGCGCCGGATCATGGCCATGGCGACGGTGCCGTCCTGCGCCGAACCGACGACCCGGAAACCGGGATCGCGGGCAATCAGGTCGGTCAGGCCGTGCAACAGCAGTGGATGGTCGTCGGCGACGAAAACCGTAGTGACCATCTTCATCTCGCCAGCAGCCGGCCTTCGGTGCCACGGCTCCATGCCGAAAAAATGTTATCGATGGGCGGCGACCAGCGTTTGTGCCCGATCATGACGTCTTCTCCCCTCTGCGTGTGTCCACGACGCGCGTTCTTGCCGGAAGCGAAAATTGCAACCCAGCCCGCATCCCCGAAACGTGAGCCATCCTGACAGAAGCAGCGCGGCCACGCAAAACATTAGCAAATGCTTAGTTAATCTGGAAGCGGCCCCTCTAGCAAGACGCATTGAAAAAGACACCGGTCAAGAGCACTGATGCTAGTCTTCATCTTAAAAAAACTACCATCATATTCAGAAAAAGTTTTCAATTTGGCTCGTGAAGCTCAATCTCGGAAAATAATTGGGCCGGAGACACAATGTTATTCTCGCGTGGAAGAAGCACTTTTTCGAAATTAACGCTGCCTTGCTGTCTATAACCGAAGGTATATGGACGGCCGCATTGCAACCTGCGAAATATGGTTTGGGAAATATTAACGTCTGGGCGATCGTTGGGGATCGTGTAGGGGTTGGGGGCTTTGGGTGTGGGCGTTGCAGTCAGTCCGACGGCGGACCGGTTCCGTCATGCGGGAACAACTGTGTCCGGCGAATGGGAGGCAGTCTCTCCGCCGGTCTTTTTCTGTTCAAAGCTTTGTCACGAAACGATTGCTCGCCGGCCTGGCCGCGTTTTGCGGACAGCCGAATGCTTTGCGCTGCAACAGGTTTGGGTAGTCAGCCGCCTTGCGCGGCTAACAAGGGAACGCGCCTGCGGGCGTAGGAGGAGTTAGAAAATGGCCGATACCGTGATCGATCTGACCGATGGAACCACCTCGTGGACATTGACCGACGGCACCATTCTTACGGCCGAGCCGCAAGGTGAGGCCGGTACGGGCAACTACGACACGTTCCTTGTGCTTGGCGCGAAAGGCACGGAAAGTGGCTTCAACACCGACGGCAATCCGCTCCCGCTGGATGACAAGCAGCCGGCGCACACGAACGCACTTCTGCTGACCGACATGCAGGTGGTGACCGACGCAGATGGCCACGACTATTACGTCTTCAAACTCGACGCCAACGAGCCGAACAGCACAACTGGAGGGGTATTGTCCCTCACCTCGTTGCAGATCTATTCGGCCTCGGATCCGAATATCACCAGCCTCCCGACGCTTCAGGGCCAGCAACTGCTTTATAATATGGATGGGAACGTCACCGACGGCGACGTTACCGTTCAGTTGAATGCCGGCAGCAACGCGCCGGCCGGCAGTGGCCAAGGCGATCTGTTCGTTTACATCCCCACCAGCTTCTTCACCAGCGCAACCGGCGGTTATGTCTATCTGTATTCGACCTTCGGCAATACCAGCGACGCCAATGCGGGCGGTGGATTTGAGGAGTGGGGGGTTATCACCTCGGCCGGCGACAATCAGGCGCCAACAATTGCCGTTGAAAAGACGGCCAATCCGACATCGATCAACGAAGGTGTCGCCACCCAGGTCACCTACACCTATGCGGTGACGAACACGAGCCCGGCCGGTGCGGCCGACCCGCTGACGCTGACTTCGCTGGTCGACGACAATGCGACGCCGGGAAGTCCGGGCGACGACATCAACCTGCTCGACGGCTTCGTGGCCAACAGCACACACGGCACCCACTATGTGTCCGGCGATACCGACAATGACTACCTTGTCGACAGCAACGAGACCTGGACGTTCAACGCGACCGTCAACATCGCCGCGCACGATGCTGGAAGCAGCATCGTCAACACGGTGGTGGTGCATGCCCATGACGACGACAGCACCAATGATGTGTCCGCCAGCGACACGGCGACGGTGACAGTGACGGATGTCGCGCCGGCGATTGCTATCGAAAAGACTGTCGACACGACCGAGATCGACGAAGGCGAGGCGAAGACCGTCACCTACACCTACAAGGTGACGAACACGAGCGCCGCCGGTGCGTTCGATCCGCTGACGCTGACCTCGCTGATCGACGACAATGCGACGCCGAATGACACCAGCGACGACATCAACCTGCTGAACACGAGCCATACCGGTGACAGCAACAACGATGGGCTGCTCGACTTCGGCGAGACCTGGGTCTTCACGGCCGCCGTCAACATTGCAGCCCACAATGCCGGCTCCATCACCAACACGGTGGTGGTGAATGCCAATGACGACGAAGGCACCGGCGCGCCGCCCGCCAGCGACGACGCAACCGTGACGGTGAAGGATGTCGCGCCGTCGATTGCCATCGATAAAACCGTCGACACGACCGAGATCGACGAAGGCGAGGTGAAGACCGTCACCTACACCTACAAGGTGACGAACACGAGCGCCGCCGGTGCGTTCGATCCGCTGACGCTGACCTCGCTGATCGACGACAATGCGACGCCGAATGACACCAGCGACGACATCAACCTGCTGAACACGAGCCATACCGGTGACAGCAACAACGATGGGCTGCTCGACTTCGGCGAGACCTGGGTCTTCACGGCCGCCGTCAACATTGCAGCCCACAATGCCGGCTCCATCACCAACACGGTGGTGGTGAATGCCAATGACGACGAAGGCACCGGCGCGCCGCCCGCCAGCGACGACGCAACCGTGACGGTGAAGGATGTCGCGCCGTCGATTGCCATCGAAAAGACCGTCGATGCCAATCATGATGGCATCTTCAATTCTTCCGAAACCGTTCAGTCGGGGGCGCAGAACGCCACCTATCACTACGAGATAACCAACACGAGCCCGGCCGGGGCACTTGATCCGTTGACGCTGACCTCGCTCGTCGATGACAACGGCACGGCAAATACCGGCGACGACATCGACCTGCTCAATGGCTTCGTGGCCAACAGCTCGCACGGCACCCACTATGTATCCGGCGATACCAATGGCGACTACCTAGTCGACATCGGCGAGACCTGGCTCTTCACCGCGACCAGCGCCTTCAACCTGCTTCCAAATGCGGATTCCAGGACCAACACCGTCGAAGTCGCCGCTCATGACGATGACAGTCTGGACGAGGTCACGGCCCAGGATACCGCAACCGTATCGTCGTTCGCCGGCCCCGGGGTGCGCACGCCCGGGTTCTGGAGTAATCTCGGCAAGTCGTTCTGGGACGGGATTGACGGCGTCGGCAAAATTGGTCCGAACTTTGCATTGGCCGAACTGCGCTACGCCGTCGATTCGGATCACAGCGGCACAGTGGATTCAAAAGCCGGCCTTCTGATCGGTGATTACAACAAGGATGGACTGACTACCGGGAATGAAGACACATTCTTCATCTCCTATGCCGACGCCCTCAAGGTGATCGACGCATCCTCCAAGGACTTGCAGGATACGCGCTTTGTGCTTGCCCGCGATGCAGTAGCCACCTGGCTCAACTATCTGGCCGGGAATCCGATCGGTGACGCAACTGATCCCAACAGCCCGCACAAATATCTCGACCAGGCGATCGACTGGCTGCAGGTGACGAATGGTGGGAATTCTTCCGATCACTTCGAGGATTGGGGTGGCGGAAATGCGGTGAAGGCGAGCAGCGCGGCCTGGAACGTCGGACTGGATGCTGAGTCTCTCACCGCCGGATCCGAACTTGCCGGAAACCTCATCCACCAGGAGCTTGATTTCTACAACAACACCGGCATGACGTTCGAAGGGGCGATATTGCACATCTACGCTAATGATGGCGGCTGATCAGGAAGCGCTCGGCATGACACCGCTGGTCAGATTTCTCAGGCTCATCATCGGCGCCAGCGTGTTTACGCTTGTATTGGGCGGAGTCGAGCTGACAGCGCTGGAAAGCAGCACACGCTGGGCGGTTCTTGGGGGAACGCTCGGCGTGCTGCTTTTGCTCTATGTATGGAGCTCTCCTCGCCGCGGGACCGTTGACAATCCGCGCCCCGTTCGCATGGCCGACGGCAAGCCACAACCGGGAAGGGCAAAGCGGCCGGGGGCGCGGCCCGAACGCTCCGAGCTCGCGGCTGCATTGGCCGCGTGCCGTTCAGCCCTGGCTTCGGTCGCGCTTTTCAGCGGCGTGCTCAACGTGCTGATGCTCGCCGGCTCGCTCTACATGCTCGAAGTCTACGATCGCGTGCTGCCGAGCCGCAGCATGCCGACGCTCATCGGCCTCAGCGTGCTCGTCGCCATCCTTTATGCCGGGCAGGGCGTGCTCGATTTCATCCGAGGCCGCATCCTGGTGCGCATCGGCGGCGCCCTCGACGAGGCGCTCGGCGCCCGCATCTATTCCAGCGTCCTCAAGCTGCCGCTCAAGGTCGGGCGCAACGGCGACAGCATGCAGCCGGTCCGCGACCTCGACAGTGTGCGCAATTTCCTGTCGGGCACCGGTCCGACCGCGCTGTTCGATCTGCCATGGCTGCCGCTCTATCTGGCGATCATCTTCATGTTCCACGCGCTTCTCGGGCTGACAGCCCTGGTCGGGGCGATCGTGCTGGTCCTTTTGACGATCTATGCCGAGCGGCTGACCCGCAAGCCGGTCACCTCGGGCACCCAGGCCGGAATCGTGCGCAACGGCCTGACCACGGCCGGCAACCGCAACGCGGAAATCATCGCTGCACTCGGCATGGGCGGTCGGATGGCGAAGCGATGGGAGGAGGCCAATCGCGACTATCTCGCCGAGCAGCGTAGCGTCAGCGATATCGCCGGCGGCTTCGGCGCCGTGTCCAAGGTGCTGCGCATGCTGCTGCAATCGGCGATGCTCGGCGTCGGCGCCTGGCTGGTGATCGAGCAGCAGGCGACGGCCGGTATCATCATCACCGCGTCGATCCTCAGCGGTCGCGCGCTGGCGCCCGTCGATATGGTCATCGCCAACTGGAAAGGTTTCCTGACGGCGCGACAAGGCTGGCAGCGGCTGACCAGGATTCTCGCCGCCGTGCCGGCCGACGCCGAGCCGATGGCGATGCCGAAGCCGCACCGCCACGTCTTCATGCAGAGCGTCAGCGTCGCGGCGCCGGGCACGCAGCGGCTGCTGGTACAGGACGCCAGTTTTGCGCTGGAAGCGGGACACGCCGTCGGCATCATCGGCCAGAGCGGCTCGGGCAAGTCGACCCTGGTCAGGGCGCTTGTCGGTGCCTGGCCGCCCGCCGCCGGCAGAATCCGGCTCGATGGCGCCGACCTCGACCAGTGGTCGCCGGAGGATCGTGGCCGCTTTGTCGGCTATCTGCCGCAGGACGTCGAGCTGTTTGCCGGCTCGATCGCGGAGAACATCGCGCGTTTCGAGCCCGACGCCGATCCCGCCTTGATCATAGCCGCCGCCAAAGTGGCCGGCGCGCATGATCTCATCGTCGGTTTCCGAGACGGTTACGAGACGCAGCTCGGCGAACTCGGCGAGGCGGTTTCGGCGGGCCAACGCCAGCGCATCGCGCTGGCCCGCGCGCTCTATCGCGATCCTTTCCTGGTGGTGCTCGATGAACCCAATTCCAACCTCGACGCCGAAGGCGAGCAGGCGCTGTTCCAGGCGATTGTCTCTGTGCGGCAGCGCGGCGGCATCGTCGCGCTCGTGGCGCACCGGCCTAGCGCGCTCGTCACGGTCGACTTCGTCCTTGCCATGAACCAGGGCCGCGTCCAGGCGTTCGGCCTCAAGGAAGACGTCCTCAACAAGCTGTTTCCGCGGCCACAACCGACGGTGGCCGCCGTGCCGCACCTCAGGCTCGCCACCGAAGAGCCGGCGACGCGGCCTGGCGTGGCCGCGGCTGGTGAATGAGGCTCCACGATGCTTAGCCCCTCCCACCAATCCATTCGACGCTACATGCGTTTCGGCCTCATTGCTGTCGCGCTGCTGGTCGGCGGCGTCGGCGGCTGGGCCTCGCTGACCCGGATTTCGGGAGCGGTCATCGCGTCGGGGGTCCTCGTCGTCGATTCCCACGTCAAGGATGTGCAGCATTCGACCGGCGGCATCGTCGGCGAGATCGCGGCGCGTGACGGTGATCGCGTCAAGCGCGGTGCGCTGCTTGTGCGCCTCGACCCGACCATGCCGGCGGCCAATCTCGCCGTCGTCACCAAGGCCCTCGACCAGCTGTCGGCGCGTGAGGCGCGTCTGGAAGCCGAACGCCAGGGCGCCGACGCCATCGCCTTTCCGCAGGACCTTCTCGACCGACGCGGCGATCCGGCGATCGCCGAGATCATTGCCGGCGAGGAACAGGTTTTCGGGACGCGGCGGGCGGCTCGTTCCGGTCAGAAGAGCCAGTTGCAGGAGCGCATCCTCCAGCTGCAGAAGGAGATCGGCGGCGACACCGCCCAGGCTGATGCCAAGACGCAGGAAATCGCGCTTGTCGAGGAGGAACTGGCCAGCATTCGCGCGCTATGGAAAAAGCGGCTGATCTCCATCGACCGCCTGACCGCCATGGAGCGCGAGTCGGCGCGGCTCGACGGCGAGCGCGGCCAGTTGACGGCCGCCCTGGCGCAGGCCCAAGGCAGGATCGCCGAGATCAATTTGCAGATCATCCAGATCGACCTCGAGCTCAGCACCGACGTCAACAAGGATTTGCGCGAGATCGACGGCAAGGTCGGCGAACTGACGGAGCGCAAGATCGCCGCCGAGGACCAGCTCAGGCGTATCGACATTCGCGCGCCGCAGGACGGCGTCGTGCAGCAGTCCATCGCCCATACGATCGGCGGCGTCATCACGCCTGGCCAGACGATCATGCAGATCGTGCCCGACAGCGACAGCCTGACTGTCGAGGCCAAGATAGCGCCGAGCGATATCGACCAGCTCTGGATCGGCCAGCCGGCGGCGCTGCGCTTCTCGGCCTTCAACCAGCGCACCACGCCGCAAATCAACGGCACGGTCGAACGGACCTCGCCGGATACGACAACGGACCAGCGCACCGGCATCAGCTACTACACCGTCCGCATCGCGACCACGAGCTCCGAGGTGGCGCGCCTCGGCGAGGTCAAGCTGGTTCCAGGCATGCCGGTCGAATCCTTCATCAAGACCGCCGACCGGACCGTGATCTCCTACCTCGTCAAGCCGCTGCAGGACCAGATCAGCCGCGCCTTCAGGGAATGAGAAGACGCTCGGCAACGCCAACCCTTTGATCTTTACCCTAAAGATCCGCCTCGGCGAAGATCCGCGACGCCCAATCGAGGAAGACGCGCAGGCGTGGCGAGAGCTGTCTGTTTTGCGGGTAAAGCGCCGACAGCGGCGTGGGTGAGGGCGGGTAGTCGGCCAGCACCTCGACCAGCCTCCCATCGGCAAGGTCCTTCTCGAAGCGATAGCGCGGCGCCTGGATGAGGCCGAGCCCAAGCCGGGCCAGATCGGCGGCGGTGTCGGAATTGTTGGCCGTCACGCGGCCCGGCAGCCGGACCTCGCGGGTCTTGCCGCCGACGGTGAACTCGAACGGAAGGGTCTCGCCGGTGCGCGACGAGACGAAGCCCACCGCCTGGTGACCGTCGAGCGTATCGGGGGAGGCGGGCGTGCCGTGGCGCTCGAGATAGGCGGGGCTGGCGCAGGTGATCTCGCGGATGACAGCCAGGCGGCGCATGATCATGCCGCTGTCGGGCGGCTCGCCGACGCGTATCACGCAGTCCACCCCCTCGCGCACGAGATCGACCAGCCGGTCGCTCTGGCCGATCTGCAGGTCGATCCTGACATACCGGGCAAGGAATTCCGGCAGGCGCGGCAACAGGAACGTGCGGGTGAGCAACGTGCTGGCGTCGATGCGCAGCAGGCCAAAGGGCTCGGCGTTGCGGAAGGCGGCCTCGGCATCCTCGATCTCGGCCAGGATCGACAGGCAGCGCCGATAGTAGGCCTCGCCGTCCTGCGTCGCGTTCACCTGCCTGGTCGTGCGTTCCAGGAGGCGGGCGCCGAGATGCTCTTCCAGCCGCCGGATCGCTTCCGTCGCGGTTGAACGCGACAGGCCGAGATCGGCCGCGGCAGCGGTGAAGCTGCGCCGCTCCAGAACGCGGACGAAGAGCCGCATCGTGTCCAGCCGATCCATGGCCTTTGTTCGCAGTTTCCGAATAGTGATGTCAACAGGCGGCTGATTATCCGGAAAGTGGCTTGGCCTATATCCGTGTGATCAAGCGGAGACACTTCCATGACAAATGATCAAACCAGAACGGCGATCGTGACCGGCGCCTCCAAGGGCATCGGTGCCGCGATCGCGCAGCGGCTCGCCCGCGACGGCGTTGCCGTCGTCGTCAACTATGCACGGGGACGCGCGGAGGCCGAGGAGCTTGTGCGCGCCATCGAAGCCGGCGGCGGCAAGGCGATCGCCGTACAGGCCGATATCGCCGATCCGGCCGGCATAGCGGCGCTGTTCGACGCTGGCGAGAAGGCGTTCGGCGGCATCGACATCCTCGTCAACAATGCCGGCGTCATGAAGACGTCGCCGATCGCGCAGACCGATGACGCCTCGTTCGACACGCAGGTCGCGATCAATCTCGGCGGCGTGTTCCGTGGCATGCGGGAAGGCGCGCGCCGGCTTCGCGACGGCGGCCGCATCGTCAATTTTTCCAGCAGCGTCGTCGGTCTCTACCAGCCGGGCTACGGCGTCTACGCCGCCACCAAGGCAGGCGTCGAGGCAATGACCCACATCCTGGCCAAGGAGCTTGGCGCGCGCCGTGTCACCGTCAACGCGGTGGCGCCCGGACCGATCGAGACGGCACTGTTCACGGACGGCAAGAGCGAGGCGCAGATCGAGGCCATCGGCAAGATGATCCCGCTCGGCCGGCTCGGCCAGCCCGACGATATTGCCGGGTTGGTTTCATTCCTGGCCGGGCCGGACAGCGGCTGGGTCAACGGACAAATCATCCGCGCCAATGGCGGCGTGATCTGAGGAAAGACAATCTTGATCACCGGCGCTTCAGCGGCTTCGGCGAATTGCTCCATCCCAAAGCCTGAAACCCACCTCACACAGCAAGGAAACCACCATGCCATTCGCCAACATCAAGATACCGCAGGCCGCGCTTTCCAAGGCGCAGAAGGAAGACCTCATCCATCGCACGACCGCCATGTTCGTCGACTTTTTCGGCGAGGGCGTACGTCCTTACACGATGGTGCTGGTGGAGGAAGTCGCGGACGGCGGCTATGGCCGGGCCGACGAAGTGTTTGTCGTGCCGGAAGTTTTTCGCGCAAAGGAATAGCTGCGGATCAGACCTTGGAGAGGGGTCATTTCACAAACGACCCCTAGCTGCCTCAGCCGTCTTTCGTCGCCCCAATCCAATCGGTCCCCACTTCGGCGAACAGCCAGTCGCGGAACGCCCTGATCTTCTTCTGGCGCAGCGAGCCGTCGCGGTAGACGACGTAGTAGCGCGAGGCGGATTTCAGCGCGAGGTCGAAGGGACGCACCAGCCGCCCCGCCGCCAGATCGGCCGAGACCAGCGCGCTTCGGCCGAGCAGCACGCCTTCGCCATGCACCGCGGCCTCGACGGCGAAGGTGGCGGAATCGAAGCGCACGCCGCGCTTGGGGTCGACGTCGCCGACGCCGGCATGTTGCAGCCATGTCGCCCAGTCGATGCGAAAGGCGTCATGGATCAGTTTGTGATGCCTGAGATCCCCGGGCAGGCGCAACGGATGTTCGCCTTGCAGCAGCTCCGGGCTGCAGACAGGGAAGACCTCTTCAGGCGGCGCGGAAATCGATGTCGCCGGCCGGCAAGGGGTCGCCAAGAGCAAGGATGGTCGCAACCTCAGGGGTCCTCGACCTCGTCGAGCGCCGCATCTCCCCATGCGGCGCTGTCGTGTGGGAGCTTGCCCGAAATTGTGGCGGAGGTCGACAATTTGGCGATTAGTCCTGTCCTGCGTTGTCGAAGGACGGCGTGGCTCTAGGTGAAATCATTCTCATTTCCCCACGTCGGCGCTGCCTCTCACCTGCCTGCCGGCATCCTCTCCCCGTAAACGGGGCGAGGGACGCTCGCGCCTCGGCTTTCGCCAATCGTCAATGGTTGACCTCACCAGCCATCCGCCCGATAGGTCCGCTCCAAGCATACCACCCGAGAAACCCCGATGCCTTCAGACACCAACCTCCACGACGCGCCCGCCCCGGACACCACCTGGCAGGCCGAAATCCGCGCCGGCGTCCGCCATGTGCGCGATCTCGCCTCCCTGCCGCTGTCGCCCTCCGAGCGCGCGGCGGCCCAAGCCGCGGCGGCGAACCACAAGGTGCGCGTTCCCAAAGCCTATCTCGACCTGATCGACTGGAACGACCCGGCCGATCCGATCCGGGCGCAGGTCATCCCGTCGCCGGACGAACTTGTCGAACAGGAGGGTGAACTCGACGATCCGATCGCCGACCATGAATTCAGCCCGGTGCCGCGGCTGACGCATCGCCATGCCGACCGGGTGCTGTTGTTCCCAACCTATCAATGCGCGGTCTATTGCCGGTTCTGCTTTCGCAAGGAATCGCTGACCTCGATCGGCCGCGGCTATACGCGCGAGGCGCTGGAGCCGGCGTTGGCCTATATCGCCGATCACTCCGAAATCCGCGAGGTGATCCTGACCGGCGGCGATCCGCTGTCGCTGCCCGATAAGGCGCTGGCCGAAATCTTCGCGCGCATCGAGGCGATCCCGCATGTGCGGCTGCTGCGCCTCCACACGCGCGTGCCGGTGGCGCTGCCCTCGCGCATCACGCCGGGGCTGGTCGCGGCTTTGCAGGGCCGGCTCATGGTCACAATCGTCACCCATTTCAACCATCCTCGGGAGATCACGCCCGCGACCGAGACAGCTTGCCGGACGATGCGCCAGGCGGGCTTCGTGCTACTCAACCAGAGCGTTCTGCTCAAGGGCGTCAACGATACGGTCGAGGTGCTGGAGGAGCTCTGCCGCGAGCTGATGTATCGCCTCGGCGTCAAGCCCTACTATCTGCACCACGGCGACCTTGCGCGTGGCATGGCGCACCGGCGCACGACGATCGCGCAGGGCCAGGCGCTGGCCAGCGCGCTGCGGGCGCGGCTGTCGGGCATCTGCAACCCAGTCTATGTGCTCGACCTGCCGGAAGGTGGCGGCAAGGTGCCGATCGGGCCTTGCTATGTCGAGGGACGGGACGGGGAGGGCTGGCGGCTGCGCGGGCTGGATGGGGCGGTGAGGGAGTATACGGAGATCGTTGGCGCGCAGGAGGCTTCGAAGTTTCCGACTGCCGGCTCGTGACGCCAGGAAGCTTTCCACCGGATAATCCTACTGCGTCATAGCGACCGTTCATAATGGCCAGCGTCTGCGCTGCCCCTCACCTGCCTGCCGGCATCCTCTCCCCGTGTATAGTGACGGAGAGAGGGTACTGCTATCGGCGATTTTGCCAATCTCCAGCGTTGCGGGAAGAACGCCGGCGTTGCGGTCAGCCGCTGCGTGATCATGTCCGTGGGGCGCGGGCGTCGCCCTAGCGTTTTTCTGGAACCAGCCTTGAGGTCCCGCATTCTATAAGCAGCAGCTTAAGGAGTGTGTCGTGAGGGCGGTGTTGGGACTGGTCTGCGGCTTCGTGCTGACCCTTGCGATCTTCGCTAGCGGACTGGGATTCGCCGTCTGGCTGCTTGCCGCGAAGCCGCCGCGCCAGGCATCTGCCACCGTCAGCGTGGCGGAGCTGTGGACCAAAAAAGCGCGGCCGGTGAACAAGGCGGCGCAGAGCCTCGAGCGCTTGCCGGCCGAGCAGTCCGCGTCCCCCGATATCGCCGCCAAGCCCCGGGAAACGGCATCTGACCCCACCGTCACCGGCGCCATCGCGCCCGGCGCGGCGGAACTGCCGCCTCCGCATCTCGCCTGGTGCGCCAGCCGCTATCGTTCCTACCGGCCGGACGACAACAGCTACCTGTCCTATAGCGGGCAGCAGCGCCCCTGCATCTCGCCTTATCTCGACGTCGCCGACCGCGCCGCCCAGCCCGCCTCCGGCTATGGCGCCGGCGCCGGGTTGGGCGTCTACGCAGCCGACGACGGCGGCGCCGAGCTTTCCGCCGACCATGTCGACTATTGCTTCAGCCGCTACCGTTCCTACCGCCCGGAAGACAACAGCTACCAACCATACTCCGGCGGACCGAGACGGCAATGCCAATAGCGTGGCGAGCCCGCGCGCCGCAGAGCATGGCGCGATCCCGTCACGAATTTTTTGGATCGTTCGGGTTGGCGCGGCGTTTATCCCTGACCCAAGGAGGACCCTAGACATGGACGACGACCGGAACGACAGGATTCGTGAGCGCGCATACCAGATCTGGGAACGAGAAGGCAGGATGCATGGCGACCCCGAGCGGCACTGGCATCAGGCCGAGGCGGAGATCGACAGGGAGGCCGCGCTGCCGCTGAAGGCGGGCGATGCGCAAACCGGCGAGATCGCCAGCACCGACGTGCTGGAGGTCGAGGCGCTGGCGGTGCGCACCGGCATATCGGGCGACGAGGCGCAGGCGCTGATCGACCGGCTGGGCCACGACCGCGCCGCCGTCGAACAAGCCGCGCGCACCCTCAAGACCAAAAGGCGGCGGAGCCCTGATGAGGGACAAGCGAAATGATCCGAAAACTGAAAGACGGAAAATACCGCCTCTATTCACGCAAGAAGGACGAAAAGACCGGCAAGCGGCGGAACCTCGGCACGTTCGATACGCGGGAGGCTGCGGAGAAGCATGAGAAGGAGGTGCAGTATTTCAAGCGGCATTGAGGGGTGCCCATTCAATCATCCGCGCGAGATCTTCACGTACCGAACAGCCGCACCCAGCCCCGCGAGGTCCAACTCGCGGCGTGAGGCTGGAGCGCACGATGCACCGCTGACCAAATTGTCATGCCGCGCGGCGTCGGCATGACAATTTTCGCCACTTCGCTGGCCTCTTGCAGGTTTCCCCACTCTTTGGCTTCAGTGTTTCTCAAACGATCTTGACGCGCCGCGTCACCTGGCCATTGCTCTCCCAGTATGTGTGCTTCTTGGCAATCAAGGGATCGTCCATTGCCGGTTGAACCTGTCCCGTGGTGCTGACCGCGCGCGAGGTCACCGTGTGTTCTCCCGGCGACGGGTTTGCCCAAGGCAGGGACCAGATTTTCCAGGCGTGTTCGGCCTCCTCGCTGTGGTCGATGGTCGCTGGCTCCCAGGGCGCTTGATCGATTTGCACCTCGACCCGGTCGATCGGTGCCCCCCAGGCCGCGCCGATGATGGCATAGTCCGAGCCTTTCCGGGTGACCTTCGCGGGTGCCGACTTTAGAAGCGCCCGGCCCACCGAGGTCTCGGCCCACACGGTCTCGCCATTGTGGTCTTCCTCGCGGATGGTGACATAGTCGCGGGCCATCAGAAGGTTCATGAACCTTGTGTCGCGAACCTCGATGCGCTTCAGCCATTTGACGTTGGCGATCCCGTACCAGCCCGGAGCAATGAGCCGCAGCGGGGAACCGTTGGGCGCCGGCAAGGCGGCGCCGTTCATTTCATAGCAGAGAAGATTGTCGGGGCTCATCGCGTCGGCGAGCGACATGCTGCGAGCGAAATTCTGCTTCATCTTCACGTCGCGTATCGGGATCTCGCTTTCGTCGGTACCGAAAAAGACGACCTCGATGCCCTTCTCCAGAACGCCGGCTTCCTCGAGGATCGGCGCCAGCGGCGTCCCTGCCCAGCGGGCATTGCCGATGCCGCCGGTGAAAAAGGGAAACCCGTGATTGCCCGAGCATTCCACCGTGAAAACCACCTCCTTGCGCGGCCGCGCCTTGATGTCGGCGAGCGACAGCTTCAGGGGCTTCTTGACCAGGCCCTCGATCTCCATGGACCATGTCTTCTCGTCGATCGTCGGTCGATTGAAATGCGAGATGCTGAAGAACTTGTCGTTTGGCGTTATCCAGCTATCCAGATCCTCCCAGACAAGCTGCGTCTTGATACCTTCCGGATTGGGGTTTTCGGTCGGCTGATCCAGCCACGGAACGACTTCCTCGCCCGCCTGTGCTGGAAAAGCGTAGGCGCGACGCGAAAGAGCAGCGATTGCGACAAGAGCCGCGCTTCCCCCGACAAGAAGTTCCCTGCGTTGAATGCCATGCATGTTGTTTACCTCCCAGTTGATCCGGAACAGGCTGCAACGTGCGATAGGCCGTAGCCTGATCACGGATAGGCGACACAATAAAAACCATGCCCAGCCGGAAGTATCCGGATAGGTCAGACAATCACCGACGCACCTCAAGCAGTGTTGGGCGAAACTCTAGCATGCGTTTCGCAACCCAAGAGTGCGCCTTTGAAAAGGACGTGTCCACAACTTGGACGGGACATGACAATTTTGTGGCAGACAGGTTTCCTGTCGTGCCATTGCTGCTCAAATCGCGACAGGCCGGCCCTTCGGTGGGGCGCGCGAGGGCGGAGGCGCTGAAGTTGCGCCGCCGGGATCGCCGGGTGGCGAGTTCCGACGTGCTGGAGGTCGAGGTGTTGGCGATGCGCACCGGCATATTGGGCGATGAGGCGCAGGCGCTGGTCGACAGGCTGGGCGGCGCGGACGTGGAGCAGGCCGCGCGCAGCCTCAAGGGCAAGCGGAAATCCCGATCGGGGAGAGCAAGATGATCCGGAAACTGAAAGGCGGATAATGCCGGCTGAATTCACGCCAGAAGGACGAGAAGACCGGGAAAAGGCGGAATTTGGGGACGTTTGATACGCGCGAGGCGGCCGAGAATCATGAGCGGAGGTGCAGTATTTCAAGCGGCATTGAGGGACGTGCACTCAGCCTGCCGCATCAAGCTTACAGAATTGTATGTGCCTGAGGCTATGTCGCGGCAATTAGGTCAGGAAACCGACTTGGCCTTAAGCCGGGGTTTCGTGTAGTGCGAAAAAATGACCTCTCTTCCAGCGGGCCACGTATTCGTTAAACCGAGATCTACCAACCTCGCTCATAAGTCGAGCGAGTATTCCGTTCGAATCCTGATTGCGAAACCTGGTAAGATTTTCCAGCAGCAAGCCAGTTGCAGATGTCTCCGGCAGGTCGATTTTGGAACGACTCCAAATTGACTTAAGGAACTGTGCCGAAACACCAATGTGAGATTCAAAATCGGCATCTTTGGTTCCGAGATAAGCAGCTAGTTTTTCGTATAGCGTACCTGAAATAGTACCCGCCACCGGCAGCAAGGCTTCTAACGAAAACGGCTCAACCGATACAAATCCGTGCCGTCGCTCTGCCAATTTGGCAGAGAGTTCCGAATATCTACCCATATCAATCAATCCTCGTCGCTGGGCATACATGAAGACCGGCTGCAACCATGCTGTTGGAGTCTTGAAATACTCGTATGCCAATGTACGGTAAGCTAGGTCGTCCGACAAAAGGATCATCCCATTTTCAGCTGCAACCGCCGCGCTTCCAACAAGATCGATTCCTAGTTGCGCTAGGCGCTCTTCAATCGCCGCTGGCAAATTTGAAGGGAGGCGTACCGCTGCGACCCGCATTTCATTCCGGATTACAGTTTCGCGTTCTTCCAATAGGCTCCGCCGTTGTTCAATAGTCTCCGGCGTATTCTCAATTAGGTAGAATTCTCCCTTGTAGAAAGTCGCCGACCCAGTTTTTCGCCCAGTATCTGGTAAATAATCTTCTTTCAGTTCTCCTATGTCATCGACTGAGGTTCTTGCAATCACCAATTCCCCAAAGACAGATTTGAGAACGTCAATAGCGTTAATATCAACGGCGGTCCAAAAAGTGAGGGTGTCGAGCACTACGCCGCGGGACTCGCTTTCAGCAATCCAGCGAAGGGCGCTCTCCCGCTCCGGTGATGTACCTCTGCAACATTTAATCTCGCCGCCGGTTGCTCTTACCGTTTCCATGAATGCGATGACGCTCCCACCCCCCGCCTCAGCCATCAACTGTACGGGAAGCAACCCCTTTTTGTAGGCTTCGAGCGTTCGATCGCGATGCTCTCCGTGCTTGCGCGTCACGTCCAGAAATTGGGACACGTCACCGTCACGAGCCGTGATCGTCCAAAACCCAGGGTGATCCGGGAAACGCTCGTTGAATTGCGCGGTGATATCGTGAAACACATGAAGGTAGCGGCTTTTGATCTGGGAGACCCGCCATACTTGGTCTCCTGCGGGGTGACTAACGGTTATCTCGTCGCCGACAGCTTTCCCTAATGTCTGCTGCGCATAGCGATGAGAGAGCCCATAAATTCGCTCTATCGGTCGATCTGGGCCTTCTTCAATCAGAAATGAGTTAACTTGCTGGTCGGGACCGGTTATCTCCACCCAGTTACCATCACCTACCCTGTCCGGAGAGTTCAATACTTCAGCTGACTCTGCAATAAGAATTAAACCTGCGTAGTGAAGATTAGTCGACGGATCGTCGCGCCCTTCTTTTAACGCCCTGTATCCGAATTTTATCGCCTCGGTAGGTCTGCCCATCCTAAGTATTATCTGCGCAACGCGCATTTTGTCGAGGGGGGAGCCTTCAAGTGCTTCCGTTGATATAGATGCTATAAGGTCAGATAGTGAATGGTAGCTGCCTGTTTTCCGCCCAATAGTTTGTGCTAGCAGTATCAACGCGCGGCAATCCTTGGGTTTTAGATCCAAGAAGGAGCGAAAGCGTGTCTCTGCTTCATCCAAGTCTCCGCTGTGGTAGTGATATATTCCTTCAAGGCATAGGTGCCGCTTTCCATTCCTGAGTGAAGGTTCTAACGACTCGAAGAACTTGCCTCCGCTTGCACGCGACGGAATTGCATAGGCATGTGCGTTAGCCAACATCCAAAGTTCAGAGTTGTCTTGGCTTAAGTCGACGCGGCCGTCGAGCATTCTGATAACGATACCGTAGAGTTCCTTCCCCATGGCGTAGTGCGCAACCATCGCTCGAGAAGAGAAATCGGCGCTGTCGTTTGCCACACTGATGGCGTTCTGGAATGCTTGGTTTTCCAAGCCCTCTGCGTCGAGATCTCGTGCTAAGCCCGCGGCAACGATACTGGCTCTCGGATTGCTTTCCGTTTCCCTCACTAAGTCCGTAGCCATTGTCCTCGCGGCGGCACTATCGACGTTCTTTGCGTGCGCACACTTGATTAGCGCTGCTATGACATCCCTTTCGGTCTCAGGCAGAGTCTCGGTTTCGGCAGGCGTCACGCTGCGAAGGAAAGCCCAGTCGGATCTGCGTGCCGCAATCTGAGTTGCCAGCAGGAGCGAATTCCCGGATCGCTCTAGCTTTGGGAATGAGACATCGAGGAGATTGGTGTCATTTACCTCGAAGCCAATCTGCGCTCCCAAGGCCAGCAAGTTCTGATCGGCGGGCGCAATCCTTAGCGCCTCTAGAATGACCATTCTGGCCTTCTCCATGGCCCCCATTGTGTGCAAAGACACGAGATAGTTGGCTATGTACGCTAGGTGGTCCCGTCTTGCCGGAACATCATGTTGTCGAATGCTCTCATACTGCTCTTCGAGTACTTTGGACGCGGCAGTTGCCTCTGCGCGCTCATCGTCGCTCAGTCGAACCCAATCTCGGACTTTTCTAGTTAGTCTATCTACGGTGGCATCAGCTGAGTTAAGTCTTAATTGTCGACTTTCAGGAAAACGGGTCGAAGATGCATGAGCCACTTCCCACCATTCCGGCACGTCCTCACGGTACCTCAGATAGTCGATGTAGCTGATGGCAACTTGCTCGGTAGAGCGCAGTTCTTCCGGCAGCAGATCAAGTGGTGAGCCCTTCAATGACCGATCCCTGCAAGCTTGGATCAGGTAGGCTCCTATCAATTCAGAGGCAGGAAATTTGTTCAGCGACGAGCTTGCGAGTTCAAATGCCTCCGGAAATTGCCCTTTAAGCGACAGCGCGAGAATCTTGTTCGCAAGCGACTTTTCATTCTCAGGCCAGAAGTCAGCGGCAATCAAAAGATCATCTGCGCCCTTTTGTTCATCGCCCAGCTGGACATGGCAATGCCCTATATTGGCTTTGACTCGAAACCGAATTCGTCCGGCCGTTTGTTCTTCTAAGTCAACCCAGAGGCCTTCCAATAATTTCAATGCGCTACGCGGATTGCCTTCATCGATCATCTGTCGATATCGATCAATCTCGCGATCAAGCGGTGCTTCGAGTGCTGTATCTGTAGCAGAGGGATCAGCCGGCAGCCGGGCCAATACTGCATCGATGTGGATGCTTAGGTGTTCAAAGCCTTGACGCATTTCTCGATTGCCGGCTTCTACAGCATCCCTGGTCCCTTCCGCGAAGAGGCTCACAGTCGGGTCGAAAGCGCGCATACCACGGTCCGAGTTGGCGATGCGCTCTTCAAGCGTTCGCCATCCCCAAACGCGAATGATTAGGTTCCGGCCGAGTTTAGCCTGTTCCTGCGTGAGCGTGGTGGCAAGGCGGTCGAGTCGGCCATCATTCGGTCCGGTATGAGTGACAAAATACTCCGAAATGTCGAACCCGCTGCCCAACACTTTGCGGACTTCTGCACGCAGCGTTTTCTCGTCCAGCGGCCGATTTCGGTCGATGCACTTACACTGGATTCCGACTAGCCGCCCCGCGTCGCCGTTTCGATATCCTGTTAGGTCTAATCCATATTGCTTTTGGCCGCCTCGTCCGAACCTATGGATTCCCTCATCCTGTAGGATGTCAGACCAGAGGATTACTGAAGCGCGTTCGAATGCCTCCCAATCCGCTGGAGGCTGAATCTGCGTTTGAGATAGGGCCATTGATCTGTTCTTGCAGTAAATTTCAGTCGCTGTTCAAGCACAAATTCCGAATTCCCCTGTTTTATAAAAATACACCGCCGCAGCGAAATAGTTAGATCACTGCAGAGCACGCGAAAGTCGTGAAAAGGGCGCTGCTCGCGCAGCCATCCTACCCCCCTCATTAACCATTCGTTAACCATTCCCTCGCTAGCGTTTACCTCTCAGTAAGGATTCGCAGCCAGTGACCTTTGCCGCCCCCCTCGAGGCCAAATCCATTCGCTTTCGTGCCCGCTCGTTCGTCGCTTTCACATTGACTCCTGAAGATCCCTTGGCGGCCTGGCTGGAGGGGCTGGATCACTGGATCGGCAACTCGCCCGGCTATTTTTCCGGGCGGCCGGTGGTGCTTGATCTCAACGCCTTGAAGCCCGATGTCGACGCGATCGAATCGCTGGTCGACGTGCTTGGCCATCGCGGCATCCGCATCTACGCCATCGAGCTCGACGGCCACACCGCACTCGAGCCTAACCTGCCGCCGGTGCTGGTCGGCGCCAAGGAGGCGACGACGGATGGCCTGCTGCCCGGCCGCAAGGCGCGGGAGGATGTCTCCGGAGAGGGCAAGGCCGAAGGCAGGGCGTCTGAAGCCGGCCCGGACAAGGACAAGGTCGGCAAGGCTGGCGCAAGCAAGGTGGACGAAAGCGAGCCTCAGGTTGCGCAGGAGGTTTCGGGTACGCTGATGATCAAGGCGCCGATCCGCTCCGGCCAGGCGATCGTGCATCCGCATGGCGATGTCATCGTGCTGGGTTCGGTCGCGTCCGGGTCGGAGATCATCGCGGCGGGCTCGATCCATGTCTACGGCACGCTGCGCGGGCGCGCTTCGGCGGGCGCGCTAGGCAACAAGGGCGCGCGCATCTTCTGCCGCAAGAACGAGGCCGAGCTTCTGGCGGTCGACGGCTGGTACGTGACCGCCGAGGAGATGGAAGGGGTTTCGCGCGGCAAGCCGGTGCAGGCGTTTCTCGACGGCGAGAGCCTGCGGGTTTCGACGCTGAGCTGACATTCGATAATGGGGCGGCCCACGGCCGCCCGGCAAGAACAACAAATGAACAACAACGGAGGCTTTTCAATGGGCAAGGTAGTGGTGGTCACCTCGGGCAAGGGGGGCGTCGGCAAGACGACCTCGACGGCGGCCCTTGGTGCCGCGGTCGCCAAGACCGGCAAGAAGGTGGCGCTTGTCGATTTCGACGTCGGCCTGCGCAACCTCGACTTGATCATGGGCGCCGAGCGGCGCGTGGTGTTCGACCTCGTCAACGTCATCCAGGGCACGGCGAAGCTTTCGCAGGCGCTGATCCGCGACAAGCGGGTCGACACGCTGTTCCTGCTGCCGGCCTCGCAGACGCGCGACAAGGATGCGCTGACCGAGGAGGGCGTCGGCGAAGTCATCGACAAGCTGCGCTCGGTGTTCGACTACGTGTTCTGCGACAGCCCGGCCGGCATCGAGCGCGGCGCGCAGCTCGCCATGCGCTTCGCGGACGAGGCGGTCATCGTCACCAATCCGGAAGTGTCGTCGGTGCGCGATTCCGATCGCATCATCGGCCTGCTCGACGCCCGCACCATGAAGGCCGAGCAGGGCGAGCATATCGCCAAGCACGTGCTGGTCACGCGTTACGACGCCGCCCGCGCTGCGCGCGGCGAAATGCTGTCGATCGACGATGTGCTGGAAATCCTGTCGGTGCCGCTGCTCGGCATCATTCCCGAGAGCCAGGATGTGCTGCGCGCCTCCAACCTCGGTTCGCCGGTGACGCTTTCGGAACCGCTGAACACCGCTGCCCGCGCCTATCTCGACGCCGCAAGGCGGCTCGAGGGTGAGGAATTGCCTGTTATCGTGCCCTTCGAACGCAAGGGCTTCCTCGATCGTCTTTTGGGAAGGAGGGCGGCATGAACCTGCTCGACATCTTCAAGCGGCGCTCCAGCGCGCCGGTGGCGCGCGAGCGGCTGCAAGTGCTGCTCGCCTATGAGCGCCGCAACCGCAGCCAGCCCGATCTCGTTTCCATCCTGCGCGAGGAGATCATGGCCGTCATCGCCAGGCACGTGCAGATCGACCAGGACTACCTCCAGGTCTCGATGGACCGCGGCGAGACCATGTCGACGCTGGAAATCGACATCCAGATACCCAACAAGAGCGCCGTGCCGCTGGCGATGGCTGGGTGACTTTTTACCCTCCCCCTTGTGGGGGTCCGAAGGACGGGCGAGACCCGCGGCTCGCCCCGGCAAGTCGATCCGCAACGCGGATCGGGGTGGGGGCGGCGCCATCACCCCCACCCGGACCTTCGGTCCGACCTCCCCACAAGGGGGAGGTAGGGAGCCCAGTTTTTTGCGCAGTTCCATGCCGCATCTCCATAAGAGAGCGCTATCCGCCGGCGAGCAGGGCGCGTCTTCACCCTCCCCCTTGGGGGGAGGGTCGCTGCGAAGCTGCGGGGGTGCGGCGCCGACCCCCCACCCGGACCTTCGGTC
>NZ_JAMYKV010000056.1:0-37072 GCF_040317535.1 Mesorhizobium sp. M1409 | reverse complement strand
CGCCTTCGTGATCCAGAACCAGCCGCACCGCACGGGCTCGGACCTCGGGAGAGAACTTGTTGGTCGTCTTGCTTGTCATGGCTCCACCTTCCCAGGAGTTGGAGCCTCCGATCAACCCGGGGCGGTTCAAACCGCCGGCATTCCGGTTGTCGAGCAAATCTGGAAGGTGCTCGGGACCTTCTTCTAGGTAACGGAGGATCTCAAAAGACGGCATACCTTTGCAACAACAGAAAAGTTTTCGTCGGAGTCTGTCCTGAACCACCACCTGGGCGACATCTCGAGCCCAGACTATCCGGCTCTAGCGTTACGGCGACCCAGCAGCAGAGCGATGCCCAACGCCGGAAGCGTCGCCGTCGCGACGGCGAAGAAGACGAATTGCAGCCCGGCCGACGCGGCGACCAAGCCGAGCGCCGGACTGCCGAATCCGAGCGCCACGTCGAGGAAGACGGTGTAGAGTCCCATGGCCAGGCCGCGGCTGCGTGGCGGAAGATGGCTTACGGCCTCGGCACCGAAACCGGGATAGACCAGCGAATAGCCGAGGCCAGTCAGGCTCGCTCCGATGGCGGCGAGAACGGGCCCGGGCGCAAGCCAGATCAGCATCAGCCCTGCCGCCTCGACCGCCACGAAGATCACGGCGACGCGCGCGCCCCCTAACCTGTCAGGCAGGTGGCCGAAGCACAGCCTTGCCGCGATCAGCGACGCGGCATAAGCGGTGAAGGGAAGCCAGACCGGCTGCCAGCCGCGTTCGGCAAAGAGCAGCGCGCCAAAGGACAGGATCGCGCCATAGCCAAGGCTGCTGAAAGCAGCTCCGACGCCGGGAAGCCAGATCGCTTGCGCCACGCTCATCCATGACTGTCGCGCGGCGCTTGCGGCGACGCTGGTGCCACGCATCGGCAGGATGGCAAGCAGCGTCGCAAGCGGCAGGACGATCGTCGCGACTGCAATCGCGGTGAAACCGCTCGCCGCATAAAGCGCAGATCCGACCGGCGCGCCTAGCGCGAGCGCCGCGAACATCGCCGTGCCCACCCAGGCTATGACCTTTCCGGAGTTCTGTCCGCCCGCGAGGGAGAGGCCCCAGGCGACACCGCCGGTGATGATGAAGCTCTCAGACGCGCCCAGTACCGCCCGGCCGGCGAAGAGCGCCGATGCGGACGCCACCGGCCGGTCGAGCAATGCCAGCGAGCCTAGGTAAATGAACCCCGCCAGGGCAGCGGCAATGAGGCCGACGATGACGGCCCGCTTGCCGCCGCGCCCATCGGCATAATTTCCAGCTCCAATGCGCGACAGCATCGAGGCGACGAACTGGCTGCCGGTCACCAACCCGACTGCGAAGGGGCCGAAGCCGAGCTGCTGGTGAAGATGCAGCGGCAGGACGGGTAGTGCCACGCCGATCAGCAGGAAGCCGGCGAAGACAGCCGCCATGATTGGCACCAGTTCCGCCATCGCGCCATTTCGGTCTGAAGTCCGCGCCATTTGTGGCCACCGATAACACTTTGACAGCCAGCTGTTCCGATCAGTAACGTTCGTAGGTCACGCGCCAGCCCTCGGCCGGATTGTCCGGCGTGAGGACCAATTTGTTGTCCGAGACTTCGAATTTGCGCTTCATGCTCTTCCCGACAAGGTTGCGGACCAGGGAGGACTCGACCGTGATGACGAAGGTCTTGTCCTGGTCGTTGATGGCGACCGGCCCGTCATAGGCTTCGTAGCCATTCTTTGTGTAAGGCGTGTCTGGCGCCTTGGCGTCGGGGTTCTGGGCCTGCACCGAGAGAATGCCGGCCTCGGTGAAAATGACCTGACCGGAATACGGTACGGGCTTGAGATTTCCATCGGCGCCGGCCTCGAGCGACCCCATGCGCCATGCGCCGATGATCGGGGACTCTTGGGAGAGAGCCGGCGTGGCGACCGAAAGCGCAAGCGCCAGGGCGGCTATCTTCAATCTCATCGTCATATGCGTTGTTCCTTTTCTGATTTGTGGGCGCGAACAGGCCGTCCGCCCAATCTTCGCTCACACCGAAAGCATGACCTTGATGGCGCGCCGCTCGTCCATGGCGCGGTAGCCTTCAGCGACCTCGGCCAACGGCAGCTTGAGGTCGAAGACCTTGCCCGGCTTGATCCTGCCGTTGAGCACACGGTCCATAAGGTCGGGCAGGAAGCGGCGCACCGGCGCGGGGCCGCCGAGCATGCGCTTCTGGCCGAAGAACAGTTTTTGGCCGTCGAAGTTCACGCCGTGCGGTACGCCGACATAGCCGATGGTGCCGCCGGGGCGGGAGCAGGCCAGCGCCTGGTCGAAGGATTCTCCCGTGCCGACGCATTCCAGCACCGAGTCTGCGCCAACGCCCTTGGTGAGTTCCTTGATGCGCGCGACGCCTTCCACGCCGCGCTCAGCGACGATGTCGGTCGCGCCGAACTCACGGGCGAGTTTTTGTCGGCTGGCGTGCCGGCTCATGGCGATGATGCGCTCGGCGCCCATCTCCTTGGCCGCAAGCACGCCCATCAGGCCGACCGCACCGTCGCCGACCACCACCACCTTCGATCCTTCTCGGACCTCGGCCGCGTCGGCCGCATACCAGCCGGTGCCGAGCACATCGGACACAGCCAGCAGGTCAGGGATGAGTTCGGCCGGCGGCAACTCGGCGGTGGCGACCAGTGTGCCATCCGCCAAGGGCACGCGGGCGTAAGGCGCCTGCGCGCCCGACATGAACTCGCGCTGCACGCAGGACGACTGGAAGCCGAAGCGGCAATGCGGGCAGGTATTGTCGGAGAGGCAGAACGAGCCGACGACGAACTGGCCGGGACGGACCGTGCGCACCTCTGCGCCGATCTCGATGACGATGCCACAATATTCGTGGCCCATATGCATCGGGCCGTCGACCGGCTGCAATCCGCGATAGGGCCATAGGTCCGAGCCGCAGATGCAGCTTGCCGACAGCTTGATGATGGCGTCCGTTGGCCGCATGATTTTCGGATCGGCGATTTCCTCACAGCGGATGTCGCCCGGTTTGTGAAGAACGGTTGCAAGCATGTTGGTTCCTTTCGATTGGAGAAGATCAGGCGCCGTAGTCGGCGTCGCTGACCTGTTCCAGCCAGTCCACGACCTTGCCGTCCTTGACCTCCTGAAGGGCAATGTGGGTCATGGCGGTCTGAGGCGACGCGCCGTGCCAGTGCTTTTCGCCGGGCGCGAACCAAACGACGTCGCCCGGACGGATTTCCTCGACCGGGCCACCCTCGCGCTGCACGCGGCCTAAGCCTGAGACGACGATCAGCGTTTGGCCGAGCGGATGCGTGTGCCAGGCGGTGCGGGCGCCGGGCTCGAAGGTCACCTGTGCGCCTTGAACCCGCCCGGCGTCGAAGGGATTGAAGAGCGGATCGATCCGCACCGTTCCGGTGAACCAGTCAGGTGGTCCCTTGCCGGAAGGCCTGGTGCCGGCGCGAAGAATGTCCATGGTGATCTCCTTTGCGACCTCAAATGCGTTCGACGCGAAGCGGGAATTTGCCGCGAATGTGCAGGGCCTGCTCGCCCTCGTCGAAGCGGCCAAGCCTGATCAGCCCGGGGTGGCGATAGTCGGCGTGGAACATGGCCAGGTTGCCCCAAGGCATGAAATAGCACAGGTCATAGGGCTGCTCGTTGGCGAACGGACCGCTTCCCTCTTCAGTCAGCTTGCGCGGCAGATAGGCGATCTTCTCGTTATGCGCGTAGTCCTCGATCTCGAGATCGAGCGGCAGCATGGAGAAGAAGTCGCGCGCCGACGGATTGTCGTAGAGCGTGGCGGTCATGGTGCGGCCGTTGAAAACCATCCTGATCTTCATGTCGGTGGGCTCCTGGCTGACGGGAGATTGGCCTTCCTGGCTGGCGGCTGCGCGAGGGAGGGCCGCCAGCGCGAGCGCGACGCCGAGCAGCGTCCGGCGGCTGAGCGGCGCACGCCCGATGGTCATGGCAAAGACCTTCGGGCCATATGCGATGCGGCCAGGGCGGCGAGCGCCGATCCGCAGAGCAGCACCGCGCCTAAAGTGAACGCTCCCCACCAGCCGACCGTATCGAAGAGCGTGCCGCCGATGGCGGCACCGCCGGTGATGGCGAGCTGGATGACGGCTACCTGCAACCCGCCGCCGGCCTCCGCGTCGTCCGGCAACGTTCGGCTGAGCCACGTACCCCAACCGACGGGCGCGGCCGTGCCGAAGAAGCCCCAGGCAACCAGCAATAGTGTTGTGGGACCGGGGAGTGCACCGAGAGCGATGAGCGCAGCGGCCAGCGCAGCCATGACCAACGGGATGACGATGAGGATGCTGAACAGGCGCGTGCGCAAAAGCAGGCCGACGCACCATGTGCCGAGCACCCCCGCCAGCCCCATCGCCAGCAGGACCGCTGAGAGGGCAGCGATGTCGAGCTGAGTGACGCGCTCGAGAAAGGGCCGCAGATAGGTAAAGAGCGCAAACTGGCCCATGAACAGCATCATGATCGACGCCATGCCGGTGGCGACAGGAAGACGACCGAGCAGCGCCAGCGGATTGCCAGCACGCTTCCTCCGGCGCGGGGGCAGCGCCGGCAGGCTTGTCCACTGCCAGGCCAGCGCCAGAAGCCCAAACGGCACGACGAGGAAAAAAGCGCCGCGCCAGCCGACATAGGCGCCAAGAAAACTGCCCAGCGGCGCGGCGATGGTGGCCGCAATGGCATTGCCAGCGTTCAGCATGGCGAGACCCTTCTGAACCATGTCTTGCGGCACGAGGCGCATGACGATCGCGGTCGACATCGACCAGAACCCGCCGATCGCGATGCCGAGCAGCGCCCGGCCGACCATGAGGAACGCGTAGTTCGGCGCGAAGGTGACAGCCAAACCGGACACGATGAGGAGGAGGGTGAAGCCGGTCACGACCAGTCGGCGGTCGATGTGGCGCGTGAGGCCGGCGACCAGCAGGCTGGTCACGACGGCGAAAACGCCCGAAATCGAGATCGCCTGGCCCGCGCGGCCCTCGGTGATGCCAAGATCGGCCGCGAGCGGCGACAGCAGGCTGACCGGCATGAATTCAGACGCGATGAGCACGAAAACACACAGCGCCATCGACAAGACCGCGCCCCATGCGGCGCGGTCTTCGACAAGCCTTGTGTCGTAAGTCGTTTCCATGATTGGCATCCTTGCAAGGCGACTGGGGCGGATCAGCCGCCCATCCCCGTCGCCATGCCGGAAGGTATTGCAGAGGAACCCATTCCATTAGACTGAGTAATTCGCATGGACTTATCTGCTTGTGATATAAATGCCAGACGGGAGGCCCTATGCAGCGCGATGGCATGAAGGATCTGCTCTGGTTCGTGGCGGTCGCGCGGGAGCGCAGCTTCACCAAGGCGGCGGCCAAGCTCGGTACCTCGCAGTCGACCCTGAGCTCGACAATCAAGGAGCTTGAAGCTCGTCTTGGCGTCCGCCTGCTGACACGTACGACGCGGAGCGTCGCTCCGACCGAGGCCGGCGAGCGGCTTTTCCAATCTCTTGTTCCCCGCTTCGAGGAAATCGAAGCCGACCTTGCAAGCCTGGTGGCCTTTCGCGACAAGCCCTCCGGAACGGTCCGCATCACGCTGTCCGACCATGCGCTCCAGACGACCGTCTGGCCGAAGCTGCAGCCCGTGCTCAGCGACTATCCTGACGTGCGCGTCGAGCTCTACAGCGACAACGGCTTGAAGAACATTGTGGAGGAGCGCTTCGATGCCGGCGTGCGGCTTGGTGAGAGCATCGACAGGGATATGATTGCAGTGCGGATCGGGCCGGATTGGAGGCTCGTGGCCGTGGCTTCGCCGGAGTACTTTTCCCGCCATCCGGTTCCGACCACACCCCAGGATCTGGTCGATCATGACTGCATTAATATGCGGCAGGCAACGTTCGGCGGATTATATGTCTGGGAATTCGCCAGGGATGGCCGCGACCTTCGTGTGCGGGTGGAAGGCCAACTCACCTTCAATTCGTCCATTCCCATGATCGAGGCTGCGATAAGCGGTTTCGGGATCGCCTATGTCCCGGAAAACCTCGTCAGCCACCACATCGCCAAGGGATGCCTTAGGCTCGTGCTTGACGACTGGAGTCCGCCATTTGCGGGCTATCACCTCTACTACCCGAGCAGGCGACAGCTCTCGCCTGCGATGGCGGTGATCGTGGAGGCGCTCCGCCATCGTATCTGACCCCTTTAGAAGCGTACTCTTTGAATGCTCGCCTATTCGCGCAGCAAGGGTCACCAGAGGCGCATCAAGCGAGCTTTTCCAGCGTGATTGGAAGGCTTCGAATGCGTTTGCCGGTCGCGTGGAAGACGGCATTCCCGATCGCTGGGGCGACCCCTACGACACCGATCTCGCCGACTCCTTTGCCCCCCAGAGCAGTTGCCTGCATGTCCGGAATACCAACCGAAATCACTTGGATGTCGGGCACATCGGCGTTGACCGGGACGGCATAGTCGGCAAAATTCGCGTTGATGGTGCGTCCGTCCCGCTGGTCGACGTAACCCTCTTCCAGGAGAGCTTGCCCGAGACCCATCACCATACCGCTGATCCACTGGCTTTCGGCAAGCTTCGGATTGAAGATCCTGCCGCTGTCGAATGCCGAGACCATGCGCTTGACACGGATCGTGCCAAAATCCTCATCGATGCGAACTTCCACGAAATGCGCACACCAGCTATGGGCCGAGACGCCTCCTTCCACGGCGCCCTTCAACTGGGCGAAACTGCGGTCGGCCCGATTCTTCATCTCTTCGGTGGCGCCTGGAGCAAAGGTGTTACCCTCGATTTCCAGTTTGTCTTTCCCCACTGCCTTTAACAGGTCCGCAATGCTGATGCCGCCGTTCGGTCGGCGGGTCGGCCGCACCGATCCGGTTTCGAAAGTCAGATCGGTCGCCTTCGCCGCTGCCATCGGCGACTTCGGATCGGATGCGGCAAGCGCCAGCAAGGCATCCCGTGCATTCCTGGCCGCCTTGTCCACCGCTCCCGTCAGGTTGTTGGCCTGCTGGGAGCCGCCAGCGAGCGCCGATCTGGGGAGGATGGTATCGCCCAGCCGCACCGCGACGGTCTCGACGGGAACACCCAGAGCGTCGGCCGCGGTCTGGGCGAGAATGGTATAGGTTCCCGTTCCCATGTCGGTGCCTGCGCTGAGGACTTCGATCTGTCCACTGGCATGGAGTACGATCTTGGCTTCGCTCGCGGTACGGATCATGGGGTATGACCCAGCGGCCATTCCATAACCGATCAACTCGCGGCCTTCGCGCATCGAGCGAGGGGCCGGGTTCCGGTTCCACCAGCCGAAGGCTTCCGCGCCGACGGCATAGGCTTCGCGTAACTGTCGAGTGCTCCACTTCATCCCGTTGCTGGGATCGATCTCCGCCCAGTTGGCAAGGCGCAGCGTGATCGGATCCATGTTGAGCGCGTAGGCCAGCTCGTCGATCGCACTTTCCAGAGCATAGGCACTGGGGTTTTCGCCGGGGCCCCGTTTCCAGCCAGGCTGGACCGTATTGACCGGCACGACGTAGAGACGTGACGAGAAGTTCGGCGTCGCATACATGATTTTCGTCACATTGTTGCAAGCCTCGACATGGACTTCGTCGATCGCCGTCTCGTTCCAGCTCTCATGGACGATCGAGTTTATCTTTCCGTCCTTCGAGGCGCCGATCGACAGGGTCTGACGAGTTGCCGGTCGGCCGCCAAGGCCGGTGAAGGTCTGCGGTCTATTGAGAGAAACCTTCACAGGCCTACCGAGGTGGCGCGATGCAGCACAAGCCAACCCCACATGCGGATGCGCCCCGATTTTGGATCCGAACCCACCGCCGACGTAAGGCGAGATCACCCGCACGTTCTCGATATCGATGCCGAGCCATTCCGACACGACGCTTCGTGCCCCGCCAACCCACTGGCTGGGCTCCCAGACGGTGATTTTCCCGTTCTCCCAGGATGCGATGCAGGCATGCGGTTCCATCGGCACATTGTATTCCCGTGACGTCATGTACGTCACGTCAACCTTGACCTCCGCATTGCCCAGGGCTGTCGCCGCATCCCCCCAGGCAGCCCCCATGGGATCGATGAGCTGGGCTTTTGCCTTGGGATCGTTGATGTCAAGGATAGGGTCACCGTCCTCATATTCGACCTTGAGAAGGCTTGCCGCTTCTGTTGCCTGTTCAAAGGTTTCAGCGACCACGAGCGCGATATGCATGCCGTTGAAACGGACGACATCGTCCTGAATTGGGGTAAATTCCTCGGTGGCTCCGCCGCCCTTGCTGTAGACCGTCGGCTTGTTAATCTTCAGCGAGTTTTGCGCGGTATAAACGTCCAGGACACCCGGTAGAGCCTTGGCGGCCGACGTATCGATGTTGACGATACGCCCTGCCGGCCGCGTCGATTGGACAGTAACGCCGTAGGCCAGGTTCTCCAGCTTCTGCTCGATCGCATAGCGGGCCTGCCCGGTGACTTTCAACGGGCCTTCGGCGCGGGAAAGTCGGGCACCGAGAACCGGCGCCTTGGCAGGGGCGGTCTCAGCCGCAAAGGCTTTTGGCGAGAGATCGACAGCGGCGCCGGCAGCAGCAGCTATGCCGACGCCGAGCTTCACGACGGTGCGGCGGTTGAGTCCGAACGCGTTACCATGTGTCATGCGATATCTCCTACCGTCATCAGGGCGCGTGCCACGACCTTCGGTGCCAGCTCGATCTTGAATGCGTTGTGTCCGCTCGACTTCGCGCCGTCGCCGGCGGCTGCCGCGGCGCTACGAAGCGTCGCCTCGTCGAGCGTCTTTCCCTTGAGCAAATTTTCGACGGCGCGCAGGCGCCAAGGTTTGGTGGCGAGGCCGCCGACCGCAATGCGTACGTCGCGAATTGTCTTGCCATCGGCTTCCAATTCGATCCCGACAGCGGCGCTGGCCGCGGCGAACTCGTACGACGCACGATCGCGGACCTTGAGATAATGCGAGCGTTCCAGGGCTGCCGAACGCGGGATCTCGATCCCGACTATCATCTCGCCGGGCGACAGCTCATGCTCGAGATGGGGGGTATCGCCCGGGAGCAGGAAGAATTCGTCGACGGGAATTTTGCGTTCGGAAGCTCCCCGGACGATGACCGTGGCGTCGAATGCCACCAGGGAAACCGCAAAATCTCCGGGGTAGATCGCTATGCAAGCGTCGCTCGTGCCGAGCACCGCGTGGTTGCGGTTGACGCCGTCAAGGGCGGCGCATCCGGAACCGGGATTGCGCTTGTTGCAGTTCGAGTAAGCGCCCGGGTCCCGGAAGTACGTGCAACGGGTTCGCTGCATCAAGTTTCCACCGATGGACGCCATGTTGCGCAGCTGTGCCGAGGCAGCGCGCCATAGGCTTTCGGAAAGCGCCGGCGCAGCCTGCTTGATATCGGCGTGGTCGGCGACCTTGCTCATCTTGGCGAGCGCACCGATGCGAATGACATCCGCGGATACCTCGATTGTGTCGAGCCCGGAAAGGCGCGTGATGTCCACCACGCGGGCGGGGCGCTCGACATTCAGCTTCATGAGGTCAAGAAGCGTGGTGCCCCCGGCGAGAAATCTTGTCTCTGGCCTGGCAGCCTCTGCCGCCGCCGTCGCGGCATCGTCGGCGCGGAAATACTCGAAAGTTCTCATAGTGCTGCCTCCTTCTTGAGGCGGCTCGCGGCATCGCGCACCGCGGCGACGATATGCGGGTAAGCGCCGCACCGGCAGACATTGCCGCTCATGTATTCGCGGATGTCCTCGTCCGTACCGGCGTGGCCCTCACGAATGCAGGCAGCGGCGGACATGATTTGACCCGGAGTGCAATAGCCGCACTGGAATGCATCGTGTTCGATAAACGCGGTCTGGACTGCGTGCATCACCCCGTCGGCAGCCTGGAGGCCCTCGATCGTCGTGACCTGACGCCCTTCGACCTGGGCCGCTAGGGTCAGACAGCTCAATACCCGCTCACCGTCGATGTGGACGGTGCAGGCGCCGCACTGTCCATGATCGCAACCTTTTTTCGTGCCGGGCAGGTTGGCATGCTCGCGTAGTGCGTCCAGCAGGGTCACGCGTACATCAAGATTGAACTGGTGGCGGCGGCTGTTGATGTCCAAGGCTAGCTGTCGGGGCTCTGACATGTCGTCTCCTCGAGTGGCGGGCGGGGATTGGGACTTCTCACGAAGTCGACCGGACCGACGAAGCCTGCGGCATCAGTCGGAAAGGAAACGTCTATTCCGAAGGCCTGTCGTTGGTTGCCTAAGGGTCAACCCTCAGGAGAGCACGGACGCGACATTCGAATTAGCCCTCAAAATTCGCATGAGCCTATCAATGGCACTCATAAATTGGCCTGCGACAACGGCAGTGCCGGATGCGACGTTCAGCTGTCGAAGGCCAGTGAGCTGGATAGCTCCTCATGGGCATCGACCTGTTGCTGCAGCAGAGCGAGTTTCTGCCTGACCATGCCAAGCGCATCGGCGCCAGCGATGAACCGACGGGGCAGCTCCGGCTTGTCGACCAGAGTGATCAACGCCTGCGCGAGTTTGGCCGGGTCGCCGACTTGCTGACCGTTCGCGGCTTTCCAGCCAGTTATCTGCTGGGCGCGACGTTCGCTGTAATCGCTAACGGAAGACGGAGCATATTGAGTGGATTCGTCCGTCAGCAGCTCTGTGCGGAAAAACCCGGGGTTCACGATCATCGTTTCAATGCCGAACGGCGCCACCTCGGCTTGCAGCGACTCGATCCAGCCATCCACGCCGAATTTTGCCGCGGCGTACGCAGAACAGAACTCGAAGCCGACCAGGCCTGCCGTCGATGAGATTGCGATGACCTTGCCAGAACCCTGCGCGCGCATCACCGGCAGGACTGCACGGGTGACATTCATGGCACCAGTCAGGGTGGAGGCGAGTTGAAGTTCGATATGGGCCGGAGTCAGGTCCTCGAAATAACCCGCATAGAAGCCCGCGGCATTGTTGACGAGCACGTCGAGGCGACCAAAGCGGTCCAGGGTTGCCTTCACCGCAGCGTCGGCGTCGGCCGGCTTGGTCACGTCCAACGTGACGACCAAAAGATTGTCCGACCGCCCGATCGCCTTGGCGACCCGATCGGGGTTACGACCGGTCGCAACGACCTTATCGCCGATGGCCAACACCGCCTTGGCAAAGTCGAGGCCCATGCCTCGCCCAGCGCCGGTAATCATCCATACTCTATTCATAGCCGTATCCTTCCTAGCCAGTATCTTTTCAGTTTACGCAGCGTTGGCTTTTGGGACGTCCGTCTCAGCGGTGATCTTGAACCACCCGGTGGCGGACTGAATCACACCCCATAGTTTCGCTGGAATATCGATACCTGGAACGCTCGACGGCCGGATTTCGGTCTCGATCAAATGCTCGCGGCCGCTCTTTGCTAGCTCGACCCACTCCGGGTTCATCACCAGTCCCTGCCCAACCGCGACGAGCGTGAGGCCTCTGTGCAGGGCGAGTTCGGCCTGAAAAGGCGTCCTGACCTGGCCCGCGGCAACGACCGAGACCCGCCCGCTGGCTCGGCGCGTGATCAGGCCAGCGATGGTGTCGCCCTCGGGCGCCCCAATAGGCTTTGCCTCGAGAACGCTCGTCAGCGATGCGTGGAGGTAGTCCACACCTTCATCGATAAGACATTCAATCAGCTCGTACGTGTCAGCGATACGCAAGCCACCTGACTCGGGTTCCTCGGGTGACACCCGGTAGCCCACGAGGAAGGGGCGGTTCGCGTGTGCCGCGACCACTCGCTTTACCTCACGCACCACGGCAATTGGGAAACGCATCCGATTTTCGAGCGTGCCGCCCCATTCGTCGCCACGCTGATTGTAGAGAGGCGAGAAGAAGTTCTGGATCAGAAATCCGTGAGCACCATGCAGTTCGATGCCATCGAAGCCTGCCTCAATGGCCCGTCGTGTCGCCTCGCCAAAAGCGGTAATGATCGCGAGGATTTCGTCATTCGTCAGTGCACGTGTCTTCACACCGCCCGGATTGAAGGGGCCGGGCTGGACTTCGAGCGCACTGGCGCTGACGACGTCGCCGCCGGGTATAAGCGCCGGCACGGCCTTGTTCCCGGCGTGGAAGATTTGCAGGACGGCCTTGGCCCCGCCGCTTTTGGCCGCTGACGCCAACCGGGAGAGGCTTGGGGTGAAACGGTCGTCGTAGGAGGCGAATTCGCCCGCAAAGCCGATGCCGTCGGGCAAGACATGGGTGCAGCCTGTGAGCACAAGTCCGACGCCAGTTGCCCGACGTCGGTAGTAGGTGATCTCCGCGTCAGAGACCGTTCCGTCGTCGTTGGCCGACCAGGTGGTCATCGGCGCCATGACAATCCTGTTGTCGACGCTTAACCCGTTCGGAAATTGGAACGACTGGAATATCTGTCGTGAGGTGTCCACAGCGTTTCCCTTCGACGCGCGTTTCGTTGTCTCTGAGGGTGAAATAGCGAATAGGACTCGATATGATTAGCCGCTATAATCTGCATGAAGTTAGAAATGGGATTGATAAATGAGGCGCGGAGATTTCAGCGAGCTGGCAGTCTTCATCGCCGTAGCAGAGGCAGGCAGCTTCACACGCGCCGCAGCAAAGCTCGGTCTATCGCAGTCGGCGCTCAGTTACGCTGTCAGGACGCTGGAACAGCGCCTGGGAGTCCGGCTGATCTCACGCACCACACGCAGCCTGTCCGTGACGGAAGCTGGCGAGCGCTTGCTGCGAAGCCTGCGACCGGCCTTCGATCACATCGAAAGCGAGATCGCCGCCGTCACCGCCCTGCGCGACAAGCCCACTGGCCTCATTCGCCTGACGACATTCCGGTATGCTGCCAAGTCAGTACTGTGGCCGGTCATCGCCAGACTCCTTCTGGAGTATCCGGATATCGAAGTGGAATTGAGCCTGGACGAGGGTCTGGTTGACATCGTTGCAAGCAGATTCGACGCTGGTATCCGGATCGGTGAGCAGGTCCAGAAAGACATGGTGGCAATTAGGATCGGCCCGGACCTGCGCATGGCGGTGGTCGGATCACCGTCGTATTTTGCAAACCGAACGGTTCCAAGGACACCGCGCGAACTTGGGGAACACAGAGGCATCAGCTACCGTCAGAAGACCGGCGGCGGGCTCTTTGCCTGGGAGTTCGAGAAAGACGGGGAGGAACTTGAAGTCAGGATGAATGGCCCGCTCGTCATCAATGACGGTGAAATGCTCGAAGCTGCGGCCCTTGACGGGCTCGGTTTAGCATACACGTTTGAAAGCCAGGTTGCTCCGTTCATCGCAGACGGACGCCTTATCCGGGTACTAGAAGACTGGTGCCAACCCTTCTCAGGCTATCACCTCTATTACCCCAGCCGACGCCAACACACCGCAGCCTTCGCTCTACTTGTCGAGGCACTCCGTCTCATGGCGTGACAGGTGGCAGAACCGCATTCAAACATGCCGCTCTACCTTGGCATCGTATGAGTTATCCTTCCCTCATATGCACAACCCCGCGGGACGTCGACAATCGGGTTCCCGCTCAGGCAGAATAGGTGCGCGCCCTGGCAACTCGCCCTGGAAAAGTCTCAACTTACCCTGACGGACTGCGTCGCGGTGAATGTCCGATTCCAGGATTCAGAGCCTAAAGCCGTCATTCCGCTTCCCGCCTCAAGGCTGCCGAACGGCACCGCATGTCGGCCGTGAGGTCAGCTTTGCGACCGCCTGACCGCGCGATAGCTAGTGTCCCGGGTGTTTGACCTTCTTGTGAAATCGCGCACAAGCCAGGATCGCCAACGGTTCCACTCATGCTTTGATCCCCTTCGTGGCCACGTTCTTTACGAAGTCTAATTGCCGCAGAAAAGACATTGCGCTTAGCATCCGCATCATGAGCTTGCCGGCCGCCTCGAACGCTGCACGCTACGAGGACTATTCAGCCCTCTGAATGTCTCCGCCCATGCCGACATGGAGATTCGATTCGAACATTGACGCGAGAGGTGATAGTCTCAGCTCGGATCCCGAAAGAGGGAAGATGCGCGCCATTGCATTATTTGCCGCCGTCTTGGTGGCTACGCCCTCGACGGCGGCGGAGCAACTAATCTTTTACACAGCCAGTTTTCCAGATGCCACGTCGGTCCAGCTCAGCGTGTTGAACAACAGTGTCTCGCTATATGGGGACTATGACTTTGACGTCGCTATTGGCCTGGTCGAGACGGACGCGAACGGCGCCATCAGGTACGAAGATACCGGCAGGCATCGTGCACGAGTTCGCTGTAACTTTCCGGCATATGTGAGCGTAGGTGCGCGAAAATATCCCATAGAGATGCCCCTGAGCCGCTCCGCACATGACGATTGGAAAGAAAATCTCTGGATGATTTTCTGCCCGGCACCTTCATCCTGACTTCCGTGCCCATAGCATTGCTCGACCGGGTCACTTGATACCGGCGACCGTGATGCGTCCATTGACGCGGTCGGCTGGGAACTCGATCGCCTGACCCGTTTTGAACTTATCGATATCGAGCATGCCCTCCTCCGCGACGACGAACATCATCGTCATCGCCGGCGTGTCGAGATTTAGTCAGCGGCCACGTTTGATCGTCTGCTTGCTATTCTGCTTGGAGAACACGAGCACGAGCGTCGAGAGTGTCTTTCTCTATAGTGTCATGATTGGTAGTCAGTTGGCGACGGCGATGCTGCCCTTCATGCCAGAATCGTAGTGACCCGGGACCAAGGCAGAGGAAACCGAATTCGCCGGCGTTGGCGGATGTCCAGATAATCTCGCCTCTGACACCAGGCGCCAGCCGGATCTTGGGATCGGCGTGCTTGTGTATGGCTGGTGGCCACTTGCGAGTGGTCGTTATACCTCGCTGCAGACCTCCTGAATCAAAAATGGAATAGCGGAGGACTGCCGCACCCGGGTGCGGCAATCTCTCAGAACCCAAGCAGGCGCGACAGTGGATTCCCTTTTTTCATGAGATCTGGCTGAACGCGCGCTCTTCCCCTTGAAGCCGCATTGGACGCATGCATCGACATAAGAAAACGGCGACTGCCGTTCAACGCGTGACATTTCACAGCTGATTTTCCCGATTCGGCTTCAGCCGCGGCCACGCATGAGAATCACAAAAATGTAAATCCGAGGGAAGGTGCCCGTGAATTCGACCCGGTAGCCTGTTGTTGCTGGGTGTTCGAACGCTCACTTTTGACAAAAGGACTGAACCATGAAGCACACCATCGGATATGCATTGATTGTCTTAGCGGCAATGACCGGTGTCGCCAACAGCGGCACGAACTCGACAAGCCCCCGCATCGGCGAGGTCCTGCACGGCCATAGATCGACGGGCGAAACCCCGAAATCGGCATCCAACTCCGACATATCTTCCCAAGTGCTCGACAATGGCGATATCGAGAAAACCGATTCCCCCTATAACCGAGTCGAAGCTGTGAGCCCCTCCTCATCGTGGCAGGGCGGGAGCCCTCGCCAGCGCGCCGGCTGGGCGGGCCGCTAGCAGGACCGACACCGCAGCTTCCCATCTTCCCACGGAGCCGTGCAGGGCAAACCGGCCGGCAGCTCTGCCGGCTGGTTTGCACTTCGGCTGCTTCGCCAACGAAACCTATACAGCACAGCACACCGCACCAAGGAAACCTACTCGTAGGTGAGGACTATTCGAAGACGGGTGGTGGCGCAATCAACGCGTCACGGTGCCGCTCTCACCCGCCATACTGTCATAGGTCGTGAAGTGGTCGCAGCGCCACCGCGCGACGAGTAGTGTTTGATTTGAGTATAGGCGCGCAACGTGCCGAGCTCGGTCTGTGAGCATGCATCCGTCTAAGAACGGCCAACGACGTCGGAGCTGAGGTTTTCGCCGGCGATATCGTATCGGACATAACTGCTGATGCGCAGGCCGGTCCGTACCCAGAAATATAGAAAAAGCCAGTGCCGTCGGCAGCCCATTCACCGGCCCATGCCGGACAACGGGGCGACCAAGAGCGCCGGCTAAACCACGCCATCGTGGCGGGTTAGCGAACTCTGGTCTGGTCGACAGCGCTATTGAATATTTGTAATTTCGTCTCAAGCGATATGAACCATCCGTCTACGCGTGACTGACCTCAAATTATAGTTTACGCGGGAACTCTGTTTCCACGATTAAGCCAGGCCTATTGTCCTTCAGGGAAATTGTCGCGCCATGAATGTCCGATATCGCCTTGACCAGGCTGAGGCCGAGCCCTGTCCCTTCGGTTGTCCGGCTTTTTTCCAGGCGATAGAAGCGTTTGAACACCTTCTGCCGCTCCGTCGCCGCGATGCCCGGCCCGTTGTCGCTGACGACGATTGCGCAGCGGTTCGCCTGCGTCGTGACACCGATCGCGATCCGAGACCCTCGTTGTGTGTGGCGCATTGCATTGACGACAAGGTTCACGCACATCTGCTTCAGCAGATCGGCATCGCCCCATATGAATGAGACCGTGTTTCGGCTGTCATTGGACAGAACCAGCGAGCGCTCGGCGTCCTCCACGATGTGACTATAGATATCGTAGATTTCGGCGACCAGTTCCGAAAGGTTCACCTTCGCAAATCGCGAACGGCGTGCGCCGGACTCGATCTGCGATATGCGCAGCAAGCCCTCGAACGTGCCGGCTATATGCGAGACTTCGCTCATCGCTTTTTCGATGAGGGACCTCGTGGCCGTTTGGTCTTTGCTTTCGGAAGCGGCCTCAAGCGTTAGAAACAGCCGGCCGACCGGCGTCTTGAGATCGTGCGCGATGTCGGTCGTTACCTGCGTCATCGCCGCGACACTAGCCTGTAGCTGTGCCAGCGCGACATTGACCTCAGTCGCCAGCACGTCGATGTCATCGCTGCGCAAGGAGACCGGCAAGCGGGTAGCGAGATCGCCGGCGCCAACGGACTGCATCGCATCCGAGAGTCTAGCGATACGCCGTCGCGTGCGGAACGCCAAAACTGCGCCCGTACCGAGACCTCCAGCAAGCACGATCGCCGTTCCCCAGCCGAAGCTGACAAGCGCGATGCTGCGCAGGCGATTGGTGTCGTCATAGCTTACGCCGACGGTCAGGTCGTAGCCGTCTAGGTTCTTCCGGTAGAGCCTGTAGTTATTGGGCGCCGCCTCGTGGCTTGTCGGTGCGCGCGTGGAAAATCCCGGCGGCACGGCGGAAATATCAATGTTGCCAGCCAAGAAGTCGCCGTCGGGATCCTTCAGTGCGTAAAGCGTCTCCTGTCCCCTGATTGCCGGACCATGGCTTCGGATCATCACGGCAGCGCCGTCGACACCATTCGCCTCATAGGCGGAAGAAATCTCCCGGAACCGTTCCATCACATTGGAATCCAGCCGCTCGTAAAGGTAGGCGGCGACCATGTTGTAAGCGACGAAATTGGCTCCCAGGAACGAGAGCAGAAACAGGGAGATGTAGAACGCGGCAAGTCGGATTGACGCACTTCTAGCGATACTAGCGTTGGCCATGAATGGTGTAGCCGGTGTTGCGTGTATTACGCAGGAGCGGAACATCGAATGGTTTGTCGATCTTCGCCCGCAGTCGGCTGATATGGGTTTCCACCACGGTGCTTTGCGGGTCGAAGTTGAAGTTCCAGATCCGCTCAAGGAGCATGGTCTTCGTCAGTATACGGCCCTCGTTACGCATCAGGAGTTCAAGCAGCGCGAATTCCCGAGGAAGCAATTCGATCGTCGTTCCGCCGCGGGTGGCGAGGCGGCTGATGAGATCTAGTTCCAGGTCAGCTACCTTCAGCTTTGCCTTTTCGGCGGTGATCGGAGGACGCCTTTGCAGAGCATTGACCCGAGCCAGAAGCTCGGAGAATGCAAAGGGCTTGATCAAGTAATCGTCCGCACCTGCCTCCAAGCCTTCAACTCGATCGTCAACACCGCCCACCGCCGTCAGGAAGATCACTGGCACCTTTCCGCCGGCGCCTCGAAGACCTCGCACAAGCGACAAGCCATCGAGGCCTGGCAGCACCCGATCCACAATTGCGACGTCATAGGGATCGCGTAGTCCGACAAGCAAAGCATCGCGCCCGTCTGTCAGGGCATCGACCACATGGCCGGAAGAGCTCAATCCATTTTCGATGTAACGGCTGATTTGTTCGTCGTCTTCGACTAGGAGAATTTTCATAATAGCAATCTCTCATCTGGCTTGGCGCGCCAAGCGTTGATGACCTTTCCAGTTTGCTTCTGTCAGCGATGCGGACGAAGCGATGTCTCAGTGAGGCCTTGCCCGGCGGGGTTTTCGCTCGGTGCCATTAGTCGGTGACGCAGCTTTTCAATCAGCCAGGGTACTGGGTTTTGATGTCTCAACATCCATAGACTGAATCGACAACACGGTTCGCAAGCGAAGGCGCCTTGCAACTTTCACGATTGTATCGTCATTTTGGCGTATCCCTTCATTGTGCCGCAAGTCGAGCATAAGGCGGATCCGCGGCGCTCATCACCTCAAGCGATCACGCCGTGATCGCTTCTGAGAGCAGCCAGTGGGCCGCGGATTGGTTTTCAACCCGCGGCGCTGGTCCCGGATCACTTGATGCCGGTGACCGTGATACGTCCGTTGACGCGGTCGGCTGTGAACTCGATCGCCTGACCCGTTTTGACCTTACCGAGCAGGCCCTGCTCCGCGACGACGAACACCATCGTCATCGCGGGCATGTCGAGATTGGTCAGCGGCCCATGCTTGATCGTCAGCTTCTGCTGTTTGGCGTCGACCTTGATGACTTCGCCCTTCACGTATTCCTGCGCAAGCGCGCTCCCGCCGATGCCGAGAACGAGCGCGAGTGTCGAGAGTGTCTTTACCAATAGTGTCATGATTGCCTCCTTTGCATTGGGTCAGTTGGCGACGTTGATGTCGCCCTTCATGCCGGAATCGTAGTGACCCGGGACCAAGCAGCCGAAACCGAAGTCGCCAGCATTGGCGAACGTCCAGATGATTTCGCCTCTGGCGCCGGGCGCCAGCCGGATCGCATTGGGATCGGCGTGCTCCATGTCGGGGAACTTCTCCATCAGCGCCTTGTGCTCCCTGATCCCCTCATGGACGTCCATGACGAACTCGTGGTCGACTTGGCCCTTGTTGACGAATTTCAGGCGAACGGTCTCGCCCTTCTTCACCCTAAGGACGGCCGGCTGGAACAACATTTTTCCGTCGTCCTTCTCAGACATCGAGATGTTGATAGTCCGCTTTGCCTTGCCGGCCTCGCCTGGATTGCCGATCGGCATGGTGGCGGCTTTGTCGCCATGGCCTCCGGCGTGGGTTCCACTGGCATGAGCCGCTCCGGAACTGAGCGCCGTCAAAACGGCCGCTGCGATGATATGTTTCATGCTGTACTTTCTCTCATTGTTGAGGTTGAGGGGTTTCGGTCTGTCATCCCTGTTTGCCGTGACCGCCGTGCGCTGCCGGGGCCATCGTTTTTGCGTCGCCTGATTTCGTGGGAGCGGGGACATCACCCTTCCACTCGTAGGCCACGGTTCCCGCCGGGTGCTGGTACCAGCCAGGATCGGCGTAGTCGTCCGAGGCGAGCCCCTCGCGAACCTTCACGACCGAGAACATGGAGCCCATCTCGATGGGACCGAATTGCCCCCAGCCATCCATCATCTTGATGGTGTTGTCGGGCAGCGGCATTTCCATTTCGCCCATGTCGGCCATCCCGCGATTGCCCATCGGCATGTAGTCGGGCTGAATTTTTCGGATCTTCTCGGTAACCCTTGTCTTGTCGACGCCGATGAACGTTGGCACATCGTGTCCCATGGCGTTCATCGTGTGGTGCGATTTGTGGCAGTGGATGGCCCAGTCGCCCTCATATTTAGCTTCGAACTCGTAGGCCCGCATGGCGCCCACAGGAATGTCGATCGATACTTCCGGCCAGCGAGCCTCTGGGCGTGTCCAACCCCCGTCGGTGCAGGTCACCTCGAAATCGTAGCCATGCATGTGGATCGGATGATTGGTCATGGTCAGGTTGCCGACACGGACCCGCACTTTGTCGTTCTTGGACACGACAAGGTGGCTGATGCCGGGGAATAGGCGACTGTTCCAACACCACAGGTTGAAATCGGTCATAGTCATGATTTTCGGAACGTAAGATCCGGGCTCGATGTCGTAGGCGTTCAGCAGGAACACGAAGTCACGGTCCACCCGCATGAACTTCGGGTCCTTCGGATGGATGACGAAGAAGCCCATCATGCCCATCGCCATCTGCACCATTTCATCGGCGTGCGGGTGGTACATGAAGGTGCCGCTCTTCACGAGGTCGAACTCGTAGACGAAGGTCTTGCCGGGCGGGATTCCCGGCTGGGTAAGACCGGTCACGCCATCCATGCCACTGGGCAGGATCATGCCGTGCCAGTGCACGGTGGTATGCTCCGGCAGCTTGTTCGTCACAAAGATGCGGACGCGGTCGCCTTCGACCGCCTCGATGGTCGGCCCGGGGGACTGACCGTTGTAGCCCCAGAGATAGGCGGTCATTCCGGGCGCCAGTTCCCGCTCGACCGCCTCGGCGACAAGGTGGAATTCCTTCACGCCATTGTTCATGCGGTGGGGCAGCGTCCAACCGTTGAGCGTCACAACCGGCTGGTAGTCCGGGCCGCTCGTCGGAAATATCGGTGGCTGCATGTCCGGCGATTCCATGACAGCTGCCTCCGGCAAGCCCATCGCCGAGGTCTTGGTCCATGCCGTGGCACCGGCGAGCAGGGCTCCGGCGCCGAGTAACTGACGTCTTGAAAGCATTTTCTTCTCCTGAGTTCAGTGGCCTTCGGCGCCCGCTTCGGCTGCGGCCGGAGCGTCGCCGCCGCCGGGCGAGTTTGCGCCACCACCGTGGATGGCGGTTCCGAGATTGACGTCGGCCAGCCAGAAATTGCGCTTGGCGTTGAGGGAAACCATGATCGAACTGATTTTCGCGCGGGTGTCCGCCAGCAGCTCGAACGTGTTGGTGATCATGCCGTTGTAGGTGAGGACCGACTCCGCCTCGATCTTTGTTCGCAGCGGCACAACACTGTTCCGATAGTGCCGAGCAATGTCATAGGTCGAACGGTAGGTGTCATAGGCGGACCTCGCCTCGGAGCGGACGTTAACCGCCTTTTCCGCCATCCGATTGGCGGCTTGCATATAGGCAAGCTCGGCCTTGCGCATGCGTGCCTTGCCGGTATCGAAAATCGGGATGACGAACTCCGCCTCCAGGGTGGGTGCGACACTCGTCTCCGTCCCGCCCTCCTCGGACTCCTCGCGTTCCACCTCCGCGCCGGACAGCAGTTCCAGGTCACTGACGTAGCGCGTCGCCTCGGCGAGACCGTACGATTTCGCCAGCGCCTCAAGCTCAAGTTTCGCGATCTCGAGGTCGATGCGATTTCTTAGCGCTTCCGCCTCGATGGCGCGTTTGGCCTTGGCGCCTTTGGGCAGGGCTGGAAGCATGTTGGGGACCGAGTAATCGACGTCCGGTCCCCATAGACCCATGAGGCGGGTGAGTTCTTCCTTGGCCGGCCGGGCGGCGAGGCGCGCCGCCGCCGCCTGACCGGTGATCTCGGCATAGAAGACGTGTTCGCGGGCCTGGCCGGTTTTTGTAAAAGCGCCTGTCTCCCCTAGTTTTTGAGCGAGTTCGGAGGCAGCGTCGGCGGCGGCTTGCGCCTTGTTCAGATAGGAAACGCTTTCCCAGGCCGATGCCGCATTGATCCAGGCCCGCCGCGTGTCCGCGGCCAGCCGCAACGTTTCTTCGGCGGCGCGGAGCTGGGCCTGACGGAAGCGTGTGTCCGCGACCGCGACGCGTCGCTGACGGGTCATCAGCGCAAGGATGTTGCTGGCAACAGCCCCCTCGATCGTGCGTGCCGGATCGATGCCGATCATACCGACCGAGATTGTCGGATTGACGAGCATCCCTTCTTGCCAGACATCGGCCGCCGACAGACCGATCTCGGCGTAGGCGGCCTGCAGGCCTTTGTTGTTGAGCAGGGCGACCTGCACCGCGATGTCCGGACCAATCGTCTTCTTCTGGACGAGGCGCTTCACGCGCTCCGAAACCGTCCGCGCTTCCTCGCTGGACTGCACCCACACTGTTTTCTTGCCGGTCACGGAATCGGCACGCGCCGCGACTGTCGTGAAGCCGGCCATGGGGACTGAGATGCCATCAAGGGGCCCGCTGGTCGTGCATCCGGCAGCGATCAGCGGAATGGTCACCACCGCAGCTATGGTCAGGGGCCGGCGCTTCATGATCCGGCTCCCGGGGCTGCGGGAGAGAGTTCTTGATTGAGCCGCCGCCAATCCTGCGGATCGAGTGGCTCCCGCTGGCGATAGTCAGCGACGACCGGATGGTATTTCGTGCCACGGATGCCAATGACGGGATCGGCCGGATTGAAGGCGGGAAGAACGTCGGACGGCGTGGTTGCCGCGCATCCGGCAACGAACAGCGATGCGAACATCGCGAAGCTTGCGATTTTCATTGTAGACCTGAATCTTGACGTGTGCATTTGGCCGCGTGGGAACGAATTCCCAACGCTGCGCGCGAACGCCCTCAAAAGAGGCGTCAGTTCAGATGTATTTGGGGGGTCTAATTAGCGCTTTGTATTCGCCGAGCGGCAAAATGACGGCAATGACGGGCGCAAAGCAGCGGGAGACAACAGGCTCCAACTCAGGACAATCGACTGGCACCGCATTTGCCGGCGCGCAATGGACTTCACAGCTCTTGTCGGCGGATTGGTTGTCGCCGTGCTGATGCTCCGACCTGTCCGTGTCATTCGCCTTGGCGCCGTGATGGCCCATGCCGTGTGCAGGTGTCTCGGCTTGCAGATCCGCGCTGGCGTGAAAACCCGTGGCATCGGCTGTGGCGAATAGACCAGGCTGAAGCGCCGACATGACCAGGAATCCGATCGCAAGCAGAACTCGCAGCGGTACGCTTCCTAGGATCGCGATTCGACCAACAGTCCTCATCGGCCCTTTCCATAATTGTTCGGCTGATTTGTCAAGGCCGCCTTCGACCAGTTTGCTGCAGTGCAACCAAAAGTGAGGATCGTTGCAGGAACGGTATTGCTCGAAGCCCCCATGTGCCACAACATTTTTCATACATTTTTGTATGCCCTGTTTATGGCTCATGCTTAGGAACGCAACCGTGCTGCGATGTCCGCGATTTCGGTTTAGCTCAGGCTCAGCACGCTCCGGCGACGACCAGATAACGCGAGACCTTCGCGAAAGTGACGATTGCGACAAAGCTCCATAGCGGCTCGCGTAGAACCCCAGCGACCACGGTCAGTTTTCACCGCCGAGCCCGGGACGGTGGCCTATGCTGGCGACAAGAACCAGCATTGGAGGCGGGAAGGAACCAGTAACGAGGAGTCCCGCAAGGGCGGCCTCCGACTGCGCCGGAAGGAATGGTTGCCGCAGGGAAGGCAACAGCAAACAGATTGCCGTATACGGCAAAGATTTCCATCTAATCTTCGACTTGCGGATCAGGCTTCGGAGCTGCACATCGATCACGACCATCAGTCCGCCACCGCCCTGTTCTTCGACATTGTTGTTGGTCGTATGATGCCCGATATGGCAGTGGATCAGCCATTTTCCGGCCCGACGTGCCTGCCAGACGACATCGTATCGTTGCGCTGGTCCGACGTTGACCCGCGGCAAGGAATCGTGCCGAGTCCGGGATAGTCTCGCCGTCGCGGGCGACAACTTCGAATGGACCGCCGTGGACGTGCATCGGGTGGATAAACCCATTGTGGGTGCCAATGAAGCGCACTTTCAGAGTTGGCATGGTCAGAGGGCGGGTGATCCATTGCCGAGGCCGCTGCTTTGGTGCGGGATTTCGGAGAGGTGGCTCATCGATCCGTAGCTGATGGGCTCCGTCTCTATGAGATCGAGCTAGTTCAGGATCTGGGCAAGGAACAGTTTGCTTCGCTGGTGACGCGGATGCGAGAAGAATTCGGAGGGCGTGTTCATCTCAACGATCTCGCCATGGTCCATGAAGACGACGCGGTCGGCGACCTGGCGGGCAAATCCCATCTCGTGCGTGACACACAGCATGGTCATGCCATCCTCGGCCAACGCGACCATGGTATCGAGCACTTCTTTGACCATTTCCGGATCGAGTGCCGACGTCGGCTCGTCGAAGAGAATGATTTTGGGGCTCATACAAAGCGCGCGCGCGATCGCAACCCGCTGCTGCTGGCCGCCTGACAGTTGGCCGGGATATTTGTGCGCCTGGTCCGGAATCTTCACTCGTTCCAGATAATGCATGGCGGTCTGCTCGGCTTGCCCGCGCCGCATCCCGCGTACCCAGATCGGCGCCAGCGTTAGGTTCTCCAGAATAGTCAGGTGCGGAAACAGGTTGAAGTGCTGGAACACCATGCCGATGTCACGCCGGATTACGTCGATCTTCTTCAAATCATTGGTGAGTTCGACGCCGTCGACGACGATCTGTCCCTGCTGGTGCTCCTCCAGCCGGTTGATGCAACGGATCATGGTCGACTTGCCCGAGCCCGAGGGCCCGCAGATCACCAGCTTTTCGCCGCGAAGGACCCTCAAGTTGATGTTCTTAAGCACATGGAAGTCCCCGTACCATTTGTTCATCCCGGTCAATTCGATTGCCGGCCGATCATTGGGATTTGGCATGGACGGAACGCGCTTTAGGGGACGATAACATCACGGCATTTCCTAGTGGGCGGTGGGGCCGCGCCGCTCCAGAAAGTCGGTGAAGCGGGCGAATGAGAAGGAGAGTGCGAAGAAGATCGCGCCGATGAACAGGAACGTCTCGGCCGCAGGCGATGGCCAATCCGGGTCGGCCAGCGCCGCTTTACCAGAGCTGATCAGGTCGAACAGGCCGACCACCAGGACAAGGCTGGTGTTCTTGATCATGACGATGATGGTGTTGGCCAGCGCCGGGATCGCCACCCGGATCGCCTGCGGCAGGATCACCAGATATTGCATGCGCCAGAAGGGCAGGCCGACCGCCGCCGCGGCCTCGTACTGGCCATTCGGGATAGCCTGCAGGCCGCCGCGAATCACCTCGGCGAGATAGGCCGCGGCGAAGATGGTGAGGGCGACCAGCGCACGCACGAACTTGTCAGGCAACAGAGCCTCGGGCAGGAACAGCGGCATCATGATCGATGCCACGAACAGGATGGACAAGAGCGGCAGTCCGCGCACCGATTCTATCAGGACCACGGCGCCGACGCGTATCGCGGGCATGGTCGAGCGCCTGGCCAGCGCAAGGAGGATGCCGACGGGGAAGGCGACGCCGATGGCAACGACGGTGAGGATGAGTGTGACCGGCAGGCCGCCCCAAGAAGAGGTCGGAACCTCGGTCAGGCCTAAACCGCCGGCCATCAGCCAGAAGATCAGTACTAGTGCCGCCACCCAGAGCGCCGCCAGCCGCGGAGCCCAGCTGGCAGGCCGCACTGACCAGCCGAGCAGCGCCAGGATGAGCAGGCAAACGATGGCGGGGCGCCAGCGGTCGTCGAGCGGATAGATGCCGAACAGCAACTGCCCGGACTTGGCGTAGATGAAGCTCCAGCACGCTCCGGTGGCCACCCGACACGCGCGTGGACTGGGGTCGAACAGCACAGCGTCGATTACCAGCCAGCGCAGCATCGGCGGCACCGTGGCGACGAGCAGAACGCCGAACAACAGCGTCAGGGCGGCATTGAGCGGCGTGCCGAACAGGAGCCTGGCGGACCGCCGCAAGGCGCCGAAGCGGATCTGTCCTGGCGTTGGCTCGGCCGGAAGGGGAAGAGACAGGGCCTTCATGGTTCAGCGCTCCACGATGGCGATGCGACGGTTGTACCAATTGGCCGCGCTCGACAGGCTCAGGTTGAGAGAGAGATAGACGCCGAGGATGATAAAGACGCCCTCGATCGAATGGCTGGACTTGCTGATGATGGTGTTCATCACCGCAAGGAAGTCCGGATACCCGACCGCGATCGCCAGCGTCGAATTCTTGACGACGTTGATGTATTGGCTGTTGAGCGGCGGGACGATCACCCGCAGCATCTGCGGGATAATGATCAGACGCAATATTTTGCCACGCGGCAGGGCGAGCGAATGACCTGCGTCCCACTGACCGCGGCCAACCGAAAGCACGCCGCCGCGCACGATCTCGGCGACAAATCCGGTGGTGTAGATGGTCAGCCCGATCAGGATGGTGCTGAGTTCGGGCGTCAGTTCCTTGCCGCCCTTGAAATTCGACCCGGTGAAGGTCGGCCAGTCGACGGAGAACTTCGCGTTGGCAAGCCAGACCCCGGCAACGCCAACCGCGAGGATCGCCGGTGCGGCCAGCGGCGGCAGCCATCCTCGTCTCGCCGCCCAGCCGGCGGCCGCCAGTGCCAGGGCGAGAGCAATGACGAGCAATCCCGGGGTGGCGATGTCAATGCTGACAGCCGGCACCACAAAGCCGCGCATGGAGGCGTAAACGCCTGGCAGGGGATTGAGCGCTTCGCCGACCGGCGGCAGCACCTTCCACCACAGTGAGTAGAGAAAGATCAGGAGCACGATCGGCGGTGAATTGCGTGCAACCTCCACCAATGCGCGGCAGGTGCCCGCTGCCAAGGGATTGCTGCTCAGCCGGGCAATGCCGACGACGAGGCCGAGCGCGGATGAAAAGACGATGACGACGGCGGAGATGAAGACGGTGTTGGCGATCCCGGTCGCGATCGCCCAGTAATAGGGATCCCTCGACTTGTAAGTGAGGATCGCTTCCGAGATGACGATCCTTGACGGCATCATCAGGAAATCGAAGCCGATCGGGATGCCGCGTGCCCTGAGATTGGCGAAAGTCGTGCTGACGAGCAGGGCAGCGAAGGCGGCAGCCACGGCCACGACGGCACACTGGATGATGATCGATCTGGTCTTGGCGTCGCTCAGCATTTCGACCTCCACGTTTCGCGGCGTTAGCAGGAAAGGGAGCGCCGCGCACGTTTCCCCCCTTTATGTGGGGCTCAATCCCAGGGGAAAGGATAGTTGAGGCCGCCGTCCTTCCACAACGCGTTCAAGCCGCGCTCGACCTTCAGCGGGCTGTCCTTGCCGAGATTGCGATCCCAGATCTCGGCGTAGTTGCCCATTTGCTTGATGACGTTGTAGGCCCACTTGTCGCCCAATCCGAGCGGCTTGCCGAAACCGGGCTCCTCGCCCAGCACGCGTTTGACTTCCGGACTGCCCGAGGCAAGCTTTTCATCGATGTTTTGCGAGGTGATGCCGTTGGCTTCGGCCCAGAACAGCGCATTGAGTGTCCAACGCACGACGTCGAAAAGCTGATCGTCACCGCGGGCGACCGCGACGCCATTGGGTTCGGCGGCCCTGCCGACTCGGATGATGTCGTAGTCGTCCGGGTTCTTGGCCACCGAGGCACGCTGTCCGGCTGCCGCAGTGCCGTCGGTGACGTAGGAATCGCAGCGGCCCCCAAAGAAGGCGTCGCGCGCCTGAACGGTCGAGTCGTAATAGACTTTCTCCATCGCGATCCCGAACTCTTCCTCGGTTTCCTCTATCGCCTTCTCGGTCAGGCTGCCACCGCCTTGCAGGCAGACGGTCTTTCCGTCGAGCAGTTTGGGCTCCGTAATGTTATCGGCCTTGCGCACGAGCATGCCGTCCGTGTCGTAGAGATGGATCCAAACGAAGCGGACAACCGTATCGCGACTGTAGGTGATGGTGGATGTGCGCGACAGAACGTCGATTTCCCCAGTTTGCAGCGCAGGGAAACGCTGGCCTGCGTTAAGCGGCACGTAACGGATCTTCTCCTTGTCGCCGAGGATGGCGACCGCGAAAGTGCGGCAGATGTCGGAATCGAAGCCGCGATAATACCCCTTCTCGTCCGGCCGGGAGAGACCGGGCACGCCCTGGCTGGCGCCGCAGCTGACATAGCCGCGCTCCTTGATCTTGTTGACGACCGCCTGCGCGCTGGCGTCCACGGCGCCCGTACTCAGGCTGGCCAATCCTATCGCCAGGCCCGTGAGCCATTTCAGACCTTGATGTTTCATAGTCATTCCCCTTGTCGTTGAGGTAATCGTCATTCGGTGGCCTTGACGTCGGCTGCGGCGGTTCCGCTGCGCCGGGCTTCAGCAAAAAGTTCGAAGGCCTGGGAAAGGTCGGCTAGAAGATCGTCGAGTGCCTCGAGGCCGATCGACAGGCGCCAGACCGGGCCAGGCTTCAGCCAGTCGAGGCTGGCGCGGCCCTTGCGCGGATCGCTGACGGCAATCAGCGAATGCACGCCGCCCCAGCTTGCACCGAGCCTGAACAGCCGCAGGCTGCGCAGTACATGGGATTGCAGTGGCGCCAGTTCCGGCCCCAGCACGAAGGAGAACACGCCCGCCGATCCGGCGAAGTCACGCTTCCAGACCGCGTGGCCAGGATGACCAGGCTCCGCGGGATGCAAGATCTGTGCGACTTCCGGGCTTTCCGACAGCCAGGCGATGATCTTCCGCGCGGTGGCGTCGGCATGACGCATGCGCACCGGCATGGTCATCAGGCCACGCTCGCACAGCGCGCAATCCTCCGGCGAGACCCCGTAGCCGAGGAAGCGCGCCGTGTCCTTCAGGCGTCGGAACAGCGCCTCGTCGCGCACTGAGACTGAACCCATCAGGAGATCACCATGGCCGCCGGCGTGTTTGGAAAGCGCCTGCATCGAGATGTCGACGCCATGAGCGAGCGGCTTAAACAGCAGATGCGAGGCCCAGGTGTTGTCGGCCGCGACGAGCGCGCCGGCCTTGTGGGCCGCGGCTGTGATGGCGGGCACATCCTGGACTTCGAAGGTGGCCGAGCCAGGCGATTCTACCCAAACCAGCCGCGTTCTGCCGTCGATCATGGCCGCGATGCTTGCGTCCAGCCGTGGATCGTAGGAAACCGCCTCGATCCCGAGGGGGCCGAGAAAACGCTCGGCCATGTCGCGCGCCGGGCCATAGAGCGTCTCCGGAATCAGAACCCTTTCGCCGCCACGGCAGACAGCCATGGTTGCCAGCGTCATGGCGGCCATGCCCGACGGAATGACGAGAGCCCGCGATCCGCCTTCCAGCACGGCGATGTGATCTTCGAGCTGCCGGCTGGTCGGTGTGCCGTAAAGTCCGTAGCTGAACCCGTCGTACAGGCGCTCGACGCGACGCTCGTACGACTCCAGATCGTCAAAGACAATGGTCGAGGCTCGCTCGACCGGCATCGCCACCGCCTGGAACGGTTCCTCGGAGCGCTTGGGAGGATGGACATGTGAAGTGTCGTCGCGTCGGTTCATGGGCGCAACTTAGCCGGCTCATCCATTGCCATCTATGACCGCAGCGATAAAGTTAATTCGCTTTTGATATGGGCTGCACTATGAATCTGCGCGACATCGATGTCTTCAACGCGATCATGATCACCCGCGGCGCCGGCGCGGCGGCCGCGCTGCTCGATACCTCGCAACCGGCCATCAGCCGTTCGCTAGCCAAGCTAGAGGCTGAACTCGGCTTCAGGCTTTTCGACCGCATTCGTGGCAGGCTGGTGCCGACACGCGAAGGGGAGTTGTTCCATGCCGAGGTGAAAGCCAACCTAGTCGGGCTCGACCGGCTCAAGCTGCGCGCGGCCCAGATCAAGGAGGTCGGCACCGGTACCATCCGCGTCGCCAGCTTGTCGGCGCTCGGGCACGGGCTGGTGCCGCGCGCCATCGTAACGTTCTCGCGCCGGCATCCCCAGGTGCGCATCAGCTATCAAGTTCGCACTTCCAACGTCGTCCGCGACTTGGTGGCATCCGGCAGTTTCGACATCGGGCTCGCGGCCGACGAGGTCGATACCAGCGGCGTGCTACACAGCATCTTCACCACGCCGCGCGCCGTCTGCGTGATGCCAACGACTCACCGGCTGGCGCGGAAGGAGGTGATCACACCGGCCGATCTCGCCGACGAGGCGTTCCTGGCATTGTCACCGGAAGACACGGTGAGGGTCGCCATGGACAAAATCCTGACCGCGAATGCCGTGCGGCCGCGCATCCTAATCGAGACGCCCTACGGCCTGACCATCGCCATCCTCGCGGCGAAGGGCATGGGGATCGGCCTGGTGAACCCCTCGGTCATTGCCGACCGCATGATTGGCGGCATCGTGGCCAGGCCATTCGAGCCGGCCGTGCACTTCCGCGCGCTGCTCCTGCGTCCGCCGGACGGAATCAACTCGGCGCTGATTACCGACTTCATCGCCGAACTCTACGCGGCGCGCAATGCGCTATCGAGCGAACCGTAGGCGAACAAGTCAGCGCTCGTCGCTCGGCTCGTCATGCATCAAGCCGGCACTCGACAAGTTCGTTGAAGCAGTGTGCGGCACATCAGTGGCCGGCCATGGTACTCCCCTGATTGGCATTTGGGACAGACTGCGGGGTTATCGAGACAGACAAAACAAAGTGTTTGAGAGGAACTCAGATTTGAACGGCTGCTCTTCAAGCTAAGTTGCCAAAAGTCGGCAGCCCGCTGTCGGCCCAGAGCCGCCAGTCTGCAATGCGCCCACAGAGACGAGCCGGCACCCTGAGGGGGGACGTGGGGCAGCGGCCGATCTTCTGACACTCTTCGAGCATGCCGCCGAGTTCCCGGCAAAGAAAGACTTGGCCCAACGCGTTCGACTTGTCGTCCAGGCCCATCCGCCTGTTATAGGCCGACACTTGGTCCCTCAATTGAGAAACTCGGCCAGCTCTATGACCGCTGGAGTAAGCCCAGCCGCCTACAGCACATGTGATCACTGCATAAACGAAGACACCAAGGGTCACCCTGCTGCCGCGCAGCTTTTCAGGCAACAATTTGACGATACGTTGCATGAATTATCATCTACTGTTGCTGCTGTACCAACCCCAAATTGGCCTAATATGATGAACATTTTCTTGAGCACTCGCTCATCGAAAGTCTCATAGGTCTGGCAAACGGACGGCATTTCTGTGGCCAAACTGCCGGCGCGCCCCGAGGTGATGCGCTGCCAAAACCGCCCCGGAACCCCGCGACAAGCCCGCATCATACTCATGTGAGGCGGATAGCTGATGAAGTCAGATGGGATGCCGACGAGCTCAGCAAGACCTAGACAGGCGTTCGGATCGCCTCGGTCATTTTCTGAAACTCAGCAAGAATCTCGGGGAAACTCTGCGCGAGGTATCGAACAACGCGGGCGTTTTCCAGGAGTCGGGCAAGATACCCTGTGGCCACCACCAGATCCAGATGGTCAGATCCGTAGCTCTCCTCGATGAGCCTATATTCTCTATCGAGATTGGCCGACTCGTTCTCCATCAACGCAATTTGGGTATCGCTGAGGCCAGCTAGTTTTTTCGGCTGCGACGTATCGGCCAGCTGCGACTGCGGCGTCGCGCCGACCAAGGATTTTGCGTAGTTGATCGAGAACTTGTTCATAGCGACCATCAGCTGCGCTGCCTCGATCTGACGCACAGCGCCCAACTTTCGTAGCTCGATGAACGTGTTCGTTGGGACGAAACGGTCCTTGAGTATTTCGACCGCTTCCGGACAAATCCCTTTCAGCAGGCGCTTTTTGAGCCTGATCTGGGCGACATTGACATTGAGCGTTGTTGCTATGGTCGCCTCGGGCACACCGTTGTCGATGGCCTTCAGGATCATAAAATGTTCCTGGATCGTCGCGAGCCGGCTCACCCGTTTGTTGTAGGTGAATGCCTCGTCATCGTTTGCGACCAGACATTCAACCTCAGTGACGCCTATTTCGCGCAAGATCTCGATACGCATATGGCCGTCGACCAACAGGTACTTGTCCGGCGTGTCATTATCCCTTGCGACCACGGGCAGCTCCACAAGTCCGATTTCTCGAACGGACGACCTGACCTGTTGGTATTTCGGAGTCTCCCTGGCGCTTTCGGCGAACAGGTGAAGCGGCTGAATGTCCTCAAGCCGGAGGCGAACTGTATCGCGCTCAAATGCGCACTTTATGTCCGGAACTGTGGTGTACTTCGATGTCATGCGGGCTCACCTCTGCTGATCCTGGCCGCGAGATTCCGTGGGAAGGTGTCCAGCCCTTCCGTCCTAAGAACGGCCTGGAATGCCTCTGCGGCCATGAGCTGCCGCAGCGCGTGGGTGACAAACAGGAGGCGGTTCCGCGCGGCATCTGCTTTGCGGACCAGAATGCGTTTTCTGTCCGTGTCGGCCTTGAAGGCTTTGATCAATGTTGACGCAGAAGGGATTTTCGTGCGCTCTGGAAGGAACGTTCCCAGGCCTTTCCCACGCCTGCGCCGGTTCTCGATCAAGCGACGCGCTATCGCAAGCTTGTGACCACGCAGCTGGTTCTTTTTATAGGCAAGCTGAAGCACTGCCTGGATGCCGGGCTCGTCGGCGGTTGAGATATCGACTGCAACCGATAGCGGAATCTGGCCGGAGTCGACTGCGCGCAAAAGACGCTGTTCGCCTTGTGACAGGAGTCGTGCAATCCCTCTGACATATTCGGTCGAAAGACCGATCTTTGCTGCGATTTCGGCGTCGGTATAGTTGCTTTCCTTCAGCCGACCGATGTCACGTAGAAGGTCATATGCGGTATGATACCGACGAGCGCAATTTTCGACCAATCCTTTGAGCAGTGCCTCGGCCTTGGTTGCCTCTATCACAAACGTGGGGATCTCGGTCTGGCCAAGCAGCCTGAAAGCCTCAAGGCGCCCCTGACCACACACTAGGTCGTGCGTGAAAGCGCCTTCGTCAACCTCTTTTTTCGTCACTGTGATGGGGCGTTTCAGGCCGACTCTCTCAATGCTGTCGACTATATCTCGGAAGGATTTTTTGCCTCGAGTGCGCGGGTTGGTGACCTTGATCGCGTCCACGCGCAGCAGTGAAATCCGTTCGTTAGTGGCGTCCATCAGGGTGCAGCCGTGATGGCGTTGCGTTCGGCCAGAGCAAACAGCGGATCCAACGATCTGAAGAAGAAGGTGTTGAACGGCAGGCGCTTGTTCAAGACAAGATTCAACGGCTTTCCGCCAATCTCGTTTGCTGGCGCTATCAGATAATCGAGGATTGTCTGATTATCGGGCCTCATGCGAATGGCCACCTTCACGTCCGCAGCATTACACCGTTCGGGAGCGGCCAACCAATGGGGATAGCCGTAAGGCGTGTTGCGACAGCGGCCCATCGCAATGGATACGGTGAATTCATCGTTGACGCGAAGCACGCCGAGATCGCTCTGACGCACTGCGGACCCGCCCGCCCGCTCAATGGTCGCGATTGTTGTTTGAATGACTTCTTCAAAAATTTCACGAAGCCGCCTTCTGATATCAAGAAACCGATAGTTCTGAGACGGATCGTATCCAACGAGCTTGTAGGCTCGCAGCAGGCTGCCGAATTCTTTCCTGTAGCGGCTGCTTGGCGGACAGTCAGACGCCGCGTCAATGATCGGGCCCGAGAGGGTACCGCGCCTCTTCAGAAGCTCAGCGAGCACAACCAACATCTGGTCGCTGCTCATCTTGGATGAGCGGGCGTCGGCTATGACTTGAGCCCGTTCGAAAAGTCCGCGGTCGACAATGGGTTCAAAGACGCCATCGGCGCGCACCAATTGGGTGATATCATTCGTCACCTTCCTTTGCTTGAGCTTGAAGGACTCGCGATTCCAGACGTTGTTGCCCACATATTTTTCGTTGCTGAGTATCTGATGAATGGATTCGCGTTTCCACGATCGATTGAGATCGGTGACCACTCCCTTGGCATTCAGCGACCGCGCAATCTGAAGCTCGGTCCGACGAGCCTTCTCGTATTGATCATAGATCCAACGGACCGTCGCAATTTCATCGGGTGGTCCAGGCACGAGGATGACCCGATCCGTCTGAAGGCTCTTGTACTCTTTGAGAGCGAGCGTCGTCTTTGTACGCCCATGCTTGTCGATAAGCTGGCGTCTCAGGCCCAAACCGGACGACCCTCCTTGCCGGTACCCCATTTGAATGAGCCTGCACTGGCCGGCAAACACCTTGACCGACAAGACCCGACTCTGCTCGGCCGCCATGCTGCGCTTTATTGCCTTGAGCAGGTCTGATCCGATGCTGCCATCGTTCGCAAACTGTTCGCCACAGTATTCAATTCGCACTCCAGCAACTCGGCACCGGTACTCGTACGACGCACTCTCATCGGGGTTCTGGAATCGCCCCCAGCGACTCACGTCGTAGACGATGACGATCTCGAAATCCGCGATTTTCGTTTCGATGTCAGACAGCAGCCTTTGCAGGCCGGCGCGACCTTCAAGGTTCAAACCGCTGCGGCCGGCGTCCTCGTATGTGGCTACGATGTCGTAGTTCATCGCATCCGCGAATTCGCGGATTGCATCCTTCTGATTTTCGATCGAGTAGCTTTGATGGTCCGTGGACATTCGCACGTACTGAGCAGTGCGCACGCGCTGCGCGTCATCTGCAGCTCGACGGGCCGTATGGGCATGTTCCATCATCCAGCGCCTAAAAGGCAGTTTGAACGTTTGCCTAAACCTGCCAACCTAACGGACTGGCGCTGGAATTTCGTTACATTTTCATGGACACTTTGTGGCGAATGGCGCCTTGTTGCTGCGACCAGATTCTCGAAACTCGAGGGCGGGCCTCAATCAACGCCCGAGAAACCATGTCTTTTTTCGTGAGGCATCGTGCCCCCGTTCCGCCGCATTGCGACCGCACGTGGCAAGCCATAGGGATTTCAGGCCTTCAAGGGAGACCTCACATGAACTTTCACAAAACCATAGCCGCCGTGTTGATGACTGCAGCACTGGCAGGCTGCGCGCAGACCGAGGGCCAGCAGCGGGCCGGAACCGGCGCGCTGATCGGTGGCGCCGGCGGCGCTCTCGTCGGCCAGGCCATCGGCGGCAACACCAAGAGCACGGTCATCGGTGCGGCCAGCGGCGCCCTGCTCGGCGCCGTCGTCGGCTCAGCCACCACCCCGCAGCGCCGCGGCGAGCAGATGTGCCGCTACCAGGACCGCTACGGTCGCATCTACACCGCGCCTTGCGACGACCGGTACTACAACGGTGATTATTGAGGCGATTGCAGGCGACGGTAAGGTCGGCGGGACAGCGCCCCTCTCTGTCCTGCCGGACATCTCCCCTCATGGGAGAGATCAGCAGCTTCACCGGTGCCGCCAATCCAGTAATTTGGTGACCGGCGAAAGTAGACGAGATAGCCAATCCCCCTCGATGGACCCCGAGTGGGAGATCGGCAGCGTCGCGGACACCGCCCACCCCTCCGCCCGCGCCGCCTTCTCCAGCGCCGCCACGAGTTGGTGGTTGGCATAGACGCGCGCACCGCGCCGCTCCTGCCGCTCTGCCTGCGAGTCCGGGGAACCGGTGCGGCGGCCGCTCCAGATATGGGGTGCATCGGGGTCGCAGAACTCCGCCACCTGCTCCCACACGGCCTCATACTGGCTGCGCTCGCTCTCGAGCTCGGACTGGCGGGAAGGATATCGCGGGCGCGGCTGATTGAGCCTTCTGCAATGGCCATGTAGGGCTCCTGGATGTGAGTTGAGTGTGCGTCGCAAAACGTTCTTGTGCATCGCAGCAATCAATGCGTAGATGGGCAAAGTAAGCTGACGGAAACGGGATGACCAAAACGCCACAATCAAGGGCGGAGACGACCCACTTCGACGCTCTGCATGGCCTCCGGGGCATCGCTGCTGTTTTGGTGATGCTTGGCCACTTCACCGAATTCACGGGCCGGCGATATGATCTGGCGCCGTCCGGGTTCCTCGCCGTCGACCTGTTTTTTCTGTTGAGCGGCTTCGTGATCGCCCACGCCTACGACGACAAGTTCCGAAAGGGCATGTCATTTTGGAAGTTCGCGGAGATCCGTCTTCTCAGGCTCTACCCTCTATATTTTGCCGCGGTCGGCCTGGCCGTGATCGGCGTGGGTGCAATCATCGCAACGCGCGGGCTCAGTTCGTATTCGCGGCTGGACTTGCTTGCAAGTGTTGGGTTTTCCGTTCTTTTTTTACCCACGCCGCCGTCGCTCTCGACATTTCCCGACGTGCTTTTCCCGCTCAATGGCCCAGCGTGGTCCCTTTTTTATGAACTCGTCGCCAATGCCGTTTTTGCCGCGCTGGGCGTAAGGCTGGCTGCTCGATCACTTGCGCTCATTGTCGGTGTTGCCTTGCTGGCCCTGGTGCTTCTGGCTTGGCAGGGTTTCGTCCTTGGGGGCGGCGCCCATTGGGACGACACGATCGCGGCTCCCGCCCGGATCGCGTTCTCGTTCTTTCTCGGGGTCTTTCTCAATCGATATGCGACCGGGAAGAGTCGGGACGGCAATCTCTATATGCCTCTTCTCCTGACGCTATGCGGAGTGCTCATGATCTTCAGACCCGTCGAACATGTGCAATTGTACAGTCTGGCGATCATAGTCCTGGTCTGGCCCTGGCTCGTTCTCGTGGCCTCCCGTTTGCGGCTATCCGGGTTTTGGCGCTGGATTGCGCTCTTCTCCGGCAATATCTCTTACGCCATCTATGTGCTTCACACGCCGCTCATCCGCCTTTCGAACGCCGTGGTCGAATCTGTGACCGGGGCCTCGTGGATCGAGCACGGCTTGCCGTTCATTCTGGGAACATCCATCGCGATCATCGCAGTCTCGGCATTCGCGCATTATGTCTACGACAAGAACATGCGGACACTGCTGCGGCAGTGGCTTTCACTTTGGCGCGCACGAGAGGGCGTGACACAGTTTTAGCTGGATTTGGTTCGCCGCCGGTTGTGTCATGACAGCGTGCCCATTTGGCCGACGCGATTGGCGATCGGCAGCACGATCACGCGCTGCGCTTGATGCTCTCCAGCGCCGGCGCGCCGCCCTTGCGGCCAAAGCGCCGGACGACGAATCGGCCCGCCTTCTGGCCGGGAACCTCGATCAGATTATAGGTGACCCAGGACAGCAGGGTCACCGTCGGCAGGACGATGGCAATGACGATCGCGAAACGCAGCGGCGCCGCCAGCCCGTGGCCGTATTGGCTGATGACGAACGCCGCGACAGGCTGCAACACCAGCAGATGGATCAGGTAGATGCTGAAGGAAAGCTCTCCCATGAGATGAAAGAACCGGTTGCTGAGCGTCACGGCTATCGCCCTCGCCAGCCTTCCCGCCGCTCCCGGCAGCATACGGTAGAGAACCAGGGCAAAGAACCCCGCCACCAGCGCTTCTCGCACTAGCAGCTTGCCCAGTCCGTAGTCGCCGCCAAACGGCAGCGCCGCCAGAAGCAGCGCCAGTGCCAGATACAGGATCGGCCGTGGCT